>NZ_KV832461.1:0-21064 GCF_001837455.1 Streptococcus sp. HMSC068F04 | reverse complement strand
CCACCCGTTAGACGGGTGGTTATGATTTTCTTAAACTTTTTACGAATAGGTCTATGAGGAGGTCCTTATGGTAACAGAATTTGCTAAGGAAATGATCAAAAATGCTGATAGTTGTGGGGCTCAAGACATCTACGTCATTCCACGTCAGGATAATTACGAGCTCTATATGCGAGTTGGCCAGGAGAGGAGATTAATTGATGTATATCGGCCTGATTTCATGGCTAGTCTTATTGGTCACTTTAAATTTGTGGCGGGAATGATGGTGGGTGAGAAGCGTAGGAGTCAACTAGGTTCCTGTGACTATGATTGTGGTGATGGTCAAAGGGTTTCTCTGCGTTTGTCTACCGTTGGGGATTATCGTGGCTTAGAAAGTTTAGTTATTCGTGTTCTACATTCTGAACGTCGAGAATTAGTGTACTGGAATCAAGGAATCCAGCCTATTATGGATGCTTTGGATTATCGTGGCTTATATCTCTTTGCAGGTCCCGTTGGTTCTGGAAAGACTACGCTTATGCATGAGTTGGTTCAGGAGCGATTTAAGGGGCAGCAGGTGATTTCGATTGAGGATCCTGTGGAAATTAAACAGGATAATGTTTTGCAACTACAGGTGAATCAAGCAATTGACATGACCTATGATAATTTGATTAAGCTATCACTGCGTCACCGCCCGGATGTTTTGATTATTGGAGAAATTCGAGATAAGGAGACTGCTCGAGCGGTTATTAGAGCTAGTCTAACGGGAGTGACTGTTCTTTCAACTATTCACGCAAAGAGTGTGTCAGGTGTTTATGAGCGTCTTCTGGACCTTGGTGTAGATAAGTCCGAGTTGGATAATGCCCTTCAAGGGATTGCCTACATGCGTCTGATTAAGGGAGGAGGTGTGATTGATTTTGCCAGTGAAAATTTCCAAAGCCATTCGTCAACCAGCTGGAACCAGCAGTTGGAAGGCTTGGTTGAACAAGGATATCTCACTGAAGGGGATATCCAAGGGGAAAAAATTAAAGATTAATCAGCAACTCAAGGTTATCCAGCTTTTCAAACAACTTTTAAAGGCAGGGTTTACCTTGACTGAAATCGTAGCCTTTTTGGAGCGAAGTCACCTGTTGAAAGAATCGTCCTTGTCTCTTATGAAAGCGAGTTTAATGCGAGGCGATAGGTTGGACCAGATGTTTGCGGCAGTGGGCTTTTCGGACAATATTGTTACTCAGATTGCCCTTGCTGATAAGCACGGTAATCTTCTAGGGAGTTTAACCAAGATTGAAACCTACATGCTTCGAATGACTAAGGTTCGTAAGAAACTCATGGAGGTAGCGACCTACCCTATTCTACTTCTGGGTTTCCTAGTTCTGATTATGTTGGGGCTCAAAAATTATCTTCTGCCTCAACTGTTAGAGGGGGATGGTAAGGAGAATTGGGCTGTACAGTTGGTTCAAATTTTTCCCCAGCTCTTTTTTGTGACTTTGTGCGGACTGCTTGTATTAAGCTTAATTCTCTATCTATGGGTGAAACGCCAGCCAGCACTTGTCTTTTATCGACGAATGGCAAAAATCCCTTTCATAGGCCAAACTGTCAGGCTATATACGACCGCCTATTATGCTAGGGAATGGGGAAATCTCTTAGGGCAAGGTATTGACTTACTAGACTTAGTTGCTCTAATGAAAGAGCAAAAATCAAAGCTCTTTCGTGAGCTGGGGGCTGATTTAGAAGAAGCCTTGATGCTAGGACAGAGTTTTCCTGACCGTATTGCCAGTCACCCTTTCTTCACTAAGGAACTATCCTTAATTATTGCTTATGGAGAGGCTAATGCTAGGTTGGGCTATGAGTTAGAAGTCTATGCTGAAGAGGTTTGGCAGGCTTTCTTTAACCGTCTTAATAAGGCAACAACCTTTGTGCAACCCCTCATTTTTGTTATTGTTGCTGTCGTGATTGTAATGATCTATGCAGCCATGCTATTACCAATGTATCAAAATATGGAAGGAATGATGTCATGAAAATGATGTTGAAAAAATTGAATGCCGTTAAATTACGTGCTTTTACGTTGATTGAAATGCTGGTCGTGCTTCTCATTATCAGTATTCTCCTTTTGCTCTTTGTACCTAACTTGAGCAAGCAGAAGGATTCTGTTAAAGAGACTGGAAATGCGGCTGTGGTCAAGGTCGTGGATTCTCAAGCAGAACTTTATGAAATGAAGAATAATAAGACAGCTAGCTTAGCTGCTCTTGTTTCAGAAGGTCAAATCACGCAAAAACAGGCAGATTCATACAATGATTATTATGCGAAACATGGTGGCGAAAGCCGCTCAGTGGCCAATTAGAGCCTTTACCTTGTTGGAGAGTCTGGTGACTCTAGCAGTGGTTGCCTTTCTCACTCTAAGTTTGTCAGGCTCAGTCACTGGTATTTTTCAACAGGTTGAAACGAACCTTTTTTATCTGCGCTTTGAGTACCTATACCGAGATAGTCAGCGCTTGGCAGCGGCGGAAGGGTCCAATGTGGAATTGCAGTTGTCCAAGGATAAAATCAGTAACGGAAAATCCAGTCTGGTGATTCCTAAAAATATTCATCTGGATAAGGGGCAGACGCTAGTGTTTGATGCCAAAGGAGGCAACTCTAGCCTCACAAAGATTCGTTTTTCAAGTGATAAGGAGGTGGTGACCTATCAGCTTAACATGGGCAGCGGTAAATATAAAAAGACGGTCTCTTAGAGGCTATATTCTTATCGAAAGCTTGGTAGCAATGGCTGTCTTAGTACTCGTCAGTGGTCTTATCTTGGATCAGATCAATACCAATCGTAGGCTAATGGCTAGGAATCTCCACCAACAGGAGGTTTTGAGTGTGGCAACCATGGCAGTTCAGACCAAACAGGATCAGTTGACCTTAAATGGCATCACAGTGACAGTAAAACGTAGCAAGCAAGGTATCGCGGTTTACGAATCAGGAAAGGAGATTATTCATGTCTCTCAATAGTAAGGTTCGCGCCTTTACCCTCTTGGAATGTCTAGTGGCCTTGTTGGTGATTGCTGGTTCAGTTCAAGTTTATCAAGGTCTGACCACAGTATTGGTGAGCAATGTTAAGCAGGTCAAGCAACAAGAAAGCCAAGACTGGCTTCTATTTGTTCAACAAATGGAGGCAGAATTAGAAGGTTGTCAGTTGGTAAAGGTAGAGGGGAACAAACTCTATGTCAAGCAGGATAATCAAGACTTAGCTTTTGGACTATCAAGTGCTACTGATTTTCGAAAAACAAATGCTGACGGTCGAGGCTACCAACCAATGCTTTTTAATGTAAAAGCTAGTACAATTAGCCAAAATAAACAGATAGTCACCATCCAAGTGACGCTTAAAAATGGGCTACAAAGGAGTTTTGTTTATGCTTTTGAAAAAACAGGTTAGGGGAGGCGTTCTTCTCTACTCTCTTTTTATGGCTGGCATTTTCACACTTCTTCTGCATGTTTATCTGGAGCGGGTGGTTGCTAGCTCTAGACAGAACCAAGCGCAAATGATCTCCAGTCAAAGTCGACTCATGGCAGAGATGACCATGGACTTGGTAGACAAGGAAGCAGGTGCTTTTAGTTTTTCTCAGGGAACTACGACTTACGAGGTTAAGGACAAACAAGTGATTGTTAGAGTTGCCAGTAAAGGTCAAATCAAGACCTATCGTTATGTGAAGAAGCAGGAGCAGAAATAGAAATTCTCTTTCCTTTTTGATATGATAGAAGGACGGAGGAAATCATGAATTTTGAAGCAATTGAGACAGCCTTTGAGCTGTTGTTAGAAAATGTCCAAACCATTGAAAATGATCTTGGAACCCATGCTTACGATGCCCTTATTGAGCAAAATTCCTATTATTTGGGGGCTGAGGTAGCTAATGAAGTCATCATCAAAAACAACGAGAAATTACGTGCCCTTAATCTAAGCAAAGAGGAGTGGCGTCGTGCTTTTCAGTTCTTGTTTATCAAGCTAGGGCAATTGGAAGCCTTACAAGCCAATCACCAATTTACACCTGATGCTATTGGATTTATCATTCTTTACCTACTTGAAGGTTTGACCAAGGACGACCAATTAGATGTTTTGGAGATTGGTTCGGGGACAGGAAACTTGGCTGAAACTCTTCTAAATAATAGTCAGAAAAACCTTAATTATATGGGAATGGAAGTTGACGATCTCCTTATCGATTTGTCAGCTAGTATTGCTGATGTGGTGAATTCGAGTGCAGTTTACATCCAAGAAGATGCTGTTCGACCACATATTCTCAAAGAGAGTGATGTTATTATCAGTGACCTACCTGTTGGTTACTACCCTAATGATGAGATTGCGAGTCGTTTCAAGGTTGCAGCAACTGGTGAACACACCTATGCCCATCACCTTCTCATGGAGCAATCACTCAAGTACTTGAAGAAAGATGGTATTGCTATTCTTTTGGCACCAACTAATCTTTTGACAAGCCCACAAAGTGATTTGCTTAAGAAATGGCTATCAGGCTATGCTGATATTATTGCCGTTATCACTCTTCCAGAAGCAGCTTTTGGCAATAAACATAATATGAAGTCTATCTTTGTGCTTAAAAAACAAACTGAAAATGCTCCTGAGACCTTCGTTTATCCACTTAGTGATTTGCAAAACCCAGAGGTCCTCAAAGATTTTACAGAGAATTTCCAAAAATGGAAATCAGATAATTCCATTTTCTAGCAAAACATGTTAGAATAGGACTATATTATTGAAAGCGTTTTACAAAGAGGTGGCTTATGACAAAAACAATAGCAATTAATGCAGGAAGCTCAAGCTTGAAATGGCAACTATATGAGATGCCAGATGAAGTTGTTCTTGCTAAGGGTTTGATTGAACGTATCGGCTTGAAAGATTCTGTTTCAACAGTAAAATTTGATGACCGTTCAGAATCGCAAACTCTAGATATTGCTGACCATGTTCAGGCAGTAAAAATCTTGCTTGATGATTTGATTCGTTTTGATATTATCAAGAGCTATGATGAAATCACAGGTGTTGGTCACCGTGTGGTTGCTGGTGGAGAATATTTCAAAGAATCAAGCTTGGTGGATGAAGATGCCTTGGCTAAGATTGAAGAATTGTCAGCCTTAGCGCCTTTACACAATCCAGGTGCAGCTTCAGGGATTCGTGCCTTTAAGGAGCTCCTCCCAGATATTACAAGTGTTGCTGTTTTTGATACAGCCTTCCATACATCTATGCCAGAAGTGGCCTACCGTTATCCAGTGCCTAATCGTTACTATACAGACTACCAAGTCCGTAAGTATGGAGCACACGGAACTAGTCACCAATATGTTTCTCAAGAAGCAGCTAAGTTGTTAGGTAAGCCAATTGAAGAAACTAAGATTATCACAGCCCATGTGGGAAATGGTGTTTCAATTACTGCGGTTGATGGTGGTAAATCAGTAGACACATCAATGGGGTTGACACCACTTGGTGGCGTTATGATGGGAACACGTACTGGGGACCTTGACCCTGCGATTATTCCATTTGTTATTGATCGTGAGCCTGAAATGGCAGATGCTGAGCGTATCCGTCACGTCTTTAATAAAGAATCAGGTCTTCTTGGTATTTCTGAAAAATCAAGTGATATGCGTGATATCATTGCTGGTAAGAATGCTGGCGATGAAAAATGTGCCTTGGCTTATGATCTTTATGTGGATCGTTTGCGTAAATACATTGCTCAATACTTCGGTGTGTTGAACGGAGCGGATGCTATCGTCTTTACAGCAGGTATTGGTGAAAACTCTGCGGAAGTTCGTGCTTCAGTTTTGGATGGTCTCACTTGGTTTGGTATTGAAGTGGATCCTGAAAAGAATGTCTTCGGACATGTAGGCGACATTACAACAGCAGAGTCAGCTGTTAAAGTATTTGTTATCCCAACAGATGAAGAGTTGGTGATTGCGCGTGATGTTGAGCGCCTTAAAACTAAATAAGTTATCAAAAATTTGATAAGACCAGAAAAGTTGGCCGAGTGATTGGCCAGCTTTTTTGAATGTTCTGCAAGCATCATTCGTCGATGTCTATATATGTGTAATTCAATAAGTAAAGAAAACTTTACAAAAAATGTAAAAGAGACTTTACAAAATACGTAAAGTAGACTATACTATAAATGTAAAGTTAACTTAACAAAGAAAAGTAAGGAGTTTAACTATTTGAAAATAAACGATAAGGTTGAGGTACCACATGGAAACAAAAATTCAGGAACTTCGCAAGGCTAATAAGATTAGTCAGGCAGAGTTAGCAGATGAAATGGGGGTCACGAGACAGACCATCATTTCACTCGAAAAAGGTCGCTATAATGCGTCGCTGGAACTGGCTTTTAAAATTGCTAGATATTTTGGAAAGACTATTGAAGAAGTCTTTATTTTTGAGGAAGATTAAGGAGAAAAGATATGTTTAAACAAGTCATGAAGAAAATTGGTGTTATTGTTTTAGCGCTCACTCTACTAATCTTAGATTTAACACTATTAGGTGCTTTCCCGCTACTTACTCAGGATGGTAAGTTTTCACTTGTCGAGCAAATAGGATACGGTATTTGGGCATTAGGGAGTTTGGCTATTTTTATCGTGATTGCTTATAGATTTAAACTCTTATCGCTTAAAGAGATTAATTGGAGACGTCTCGTTGCGATTGCTTCTCTTAATCTCGTCATCTTTTTCCTAGGTGATCTTCTAGGGTATTTTATTGGTCAGTTAACACACAATGCGACTATGGAAAATCAAGATGCTTTAAATGATATCTTTGCCCACGTACCATTCTATCTTCACCTAGTAGTCGCCGGTTTTATTATTCCGATTATGGAAGAAATCATTTTTAGGGGACTCTTAGCCAAGGTGCTCTTTGGAAAATACTTTAAGACGGGTCTTGTTATTTCCAGTCTTCTCTTTATGGCTGGTCACTCAGCATTTACGCTTCAGACAATTGTCATCTATGGTATTATGTCAGCTGGTCTTGCGATAACATATTATAAGACTAAGCGTATCGAGTACAGTATGGGTGTTCATATCTTAAACAATAGCATAAGTGTACTACTCAGTCTTTTCGTTTAAGGTGAATAAGTGTTTAAAGTTGTCAGTGAAAAAAGTTATATTGCTCTTATAAAGGATAATAAAGGGAGTGTTAAGATATGTTAATAAAAATGTTATTAGGAAAAAGAAAAACAGAAGCCGAGTTTAAGAAATACATTACACGAGTAGCATGTTCTCTTTTTTGCTTGGGTGTTTTGGGCTTGTTTGTTGTTCGCTCTAACAGTCTTAGTGATTATGCTCTAGGCTTAGTATTGGGATTTACCATTGGGGTTTATGTCTTGTCAATCTATTATTTTGCTACACTTACCCATCCCAAACGTCTTCATCGGATGTATATTGCTGCCTACGATGAGCGAAATAAACAGATTTTAATGGCAACAGCAGTCGCAACTCTGATTTTAGAGTTTTTGCTTATCTTTGCTTTGATTGTCCTATATGCCTTTGTCAATATTCAGTTGCCATATGTTACAGTCTTATCAGTCTTGCTCTATGGCTTAGTATTGGGATTTGCTCTTATTCGTCTCATCCTATCTAAAATAGGATAAGAGCCTATATTATCTTGAAAAATTCACCTCTCGTTCTCTTATTGTCTTGTCAAATAAGTTATATTGTATTATAATAAAGGTACAAATAAATAATGAAAAGAGGTGGATTCTCATGGACAAAAGGTCAATTCTCAAACGCTTTCTTTATTTTTTACTAGCTTTCCTAATTTTCTATATTGAACAAATTCCAACTATCTATTTAGGTGTCAAAGATACAAGGCTGGTCTGTCTCTTAGTTGTTGTCTCACTTCTCATAAGCATAGGAGCTCTTTTCTTAGGAATTCGTCTTGGGCTTTTCGAAGGCTTTAAGTCCCTTTCTTCCTTGAAGGCCTGGGGAAAGATTGGCTTGACCTACCTAGGTATTTATATCATTACTAGGATTGGTACTATAGTCATGATGATGGAAGGTGTTAGTAATAGCACCAATCAGGCAGCCATAGAAAATGCCCATATGAATCCCTTCCTTCTCATAACGTTTACAGTAATTATGGCACCAATTGTGGAAGAGCTGGTTTTTCGCGGGCTCCTCATGGGATGCGTCTTTAATCCAGATTCTATTGTTGGCTTGATTGTTAGTAGTTTACTTTTTGGCCTTGTTCATATGCCGAATAGTATCGGTGTTTGGATTGTATATGCAGGTATGGGGCTTGCCCTTGGGATAGCATATCGTAAGTTTCAAAAGTTAGAGTACTGTATCATGGCCCATATCATTAACAATAGTATTGCGGTTTCAATGTTGTTACTCTTACAATTTTTAGCGCCATATATCAAATAAAGCTCGGAATCTTCCGAGCTTTTTTCTTATAGTTTTTTGGCTTTAGCAATAGTTGTATCAATACTTGAAACCACACTATGGGTGAGGCCTGTACGCTCAAGGTCCATGAGACCGGCGATAGTAGTCCCACCAGGGCTACATACCTTGTCAATAAGATCATGTGGACTGTCGCTACCAAGACTGAGATTTTCAGCGGTAGCTAGAACAGTCTGTGTGGCAATGGTCAGAGCAACCTGCTTACTTAGGCCATTTTTGACACCAGCCTTGGCTAGAGCCTCGATAAAGAGGGCGATGTAGGCAGGGCTAGAACCTGCTAAGGCAGTGAAGGTATCAAAGTCCTTCTCAGCCAATTCAACAGTGGTTCCAAAACTGTCTGTGATTTCCTTGGCAACTGCCAAAAGGTCCTCGGATACCTTATCATTAGTGCAAAGACCAGTAGTGCTTTTGAGAATCTGAGCATTAAGGTTCGGCATGATACGAATAAGAGGAAGGTCTGGACTGGTGAGGGAAGCAAGGCGTTCCAAGGTCACTCCAGCAGCCATACTTATGATAGGTTGATGGAAATTGAGATCGGCTAGTACCTTATCAAACATGTGAGGTTTGATACCAAGGATGACCAGGTCAGCATTATCCAACAATTCCTGATGGGAAGCAGCCGCTTCAACCTCTAGTTCCTCTGCAATCTGGCGTGAACGAGCCAAGGAAGACCCTGAAATAATGATACGATGTGAGCTTGTATTTAGGCCGTTGATAATGGCTGTTGCCATTTTTCCGACACCGATAAAACCTATAATCATGGGTTACTCCTTGTCTTAGTAGTTTTTAATTAAATCTACTGTTGAACGATCCAACTTCTTAACAATAGCTTGTAAGAAAGCCTGTGCTTCTAGGAAGTCATCCATCGCATAAAGGGTTTGGTGCGAGTGAATGTAGCGGGCACAAACACCGATAGTTGTTGATGGAACACCAGCATTCTGCAAGTGAGCGGCACCAGCATCTGTTCCGCCCGCAGCACAGTAGTATTGGTATTTGATACCAGCTTCTTCAGCTGTAGTCAAAAGGAAATCTTTCATATTTGGCAACATGATGTGACCTGGGTCAAAGAAACGAATAAGTGTACCATCACCTACCTTACCTTGATTACCATAGGTATCACCTGCAGGAGAACAGTCCACTGCAAAGAAAACTTCAGGATTAAATTTAGTGGTAGAGACATGGGCACCACGTAAACCAACTTCTTCTTGAACATTGGCACCAGCAATTAGAGTATTATTGAGTTCTTGATCCTTAACGTTTTCCAAGAGTTCACGAATCATGAGAACACCATAACGGTTATCCCAAGCTTTAGAAATGACATTCTTTTGATTGGCTGAGAGAATCGTTTCTGATTCAGGAATGATGACGTCACCTGGGAAAACACCGTAGGCATTTGCTTCTTCTTGGTTAGCAAAACCAGCATCAAAGACGATATCAGAAACACTAGGAAGACTTGAAGCTCCGCCACTAGCACGTAAGAAATGAGGTGGCACTGAACCTGAGATGACAGGATAGATACGACCGTCACGAGTGTGTAGGGTGAAGCGTTGTGAGCTGACAACCAGTGGGTTCCAACCACCAAGTTCGACGACACGGAAAGTCCCGTCTGCTTTGATTTCCTTAATCATAAACCCAACTTCATCCATGTGGGCAGCCACAAGCACCTTAGGGGCATTTTCTACTTGGCTATGCTTGATACCGAAAATACCACCGAGACCATCTGTTTGGACCTCGTCTACAAGTGGAGTGATGTTGTTGCGAAGGTAGTCGCGTACAGGAGCTTCAAAGCCTGAAGTAGCACTGAGCTCGGTTACTTCTTTAATTTTGTCAAATAGGGTAGTCATAAAATCCTCCTTGAGTAGTACTTGCTACTATTTTAGCACGATTCTCAAGAGATAGGTAGCCTCTCCCCATTCGTCTAAAATTATGGTAAAATGTTTCTTATGAAACGTAAAACATTGGCCTTGTTTGCTGGAGGCGTAGGAGCTTTAGGTCTCTTGGCAATGGCAGAGAAGTATAGACAGTCACGTGCAGAAATGAAGAAGGCTGCATTAATCCAAGATATTAGACAAGAATTATCTCACTTGGGGACTATCGCAGTCCTTTATACAAATCCCACTGATAAGGAAAATCCAGGGCTTACAGGAGGTATCGTCTTAGAGGATGGGTGTGCCTATAGCTTTGTTTATGCAGAGGATATCTTGACCTATGAGGAGGAGCAGGCATGATTATTCCTAAGAATCTTGAAGAATTGGCTAGCTATGTTGAAAGTGATCAAAAGGTGGTTTTCTTTTTCACTGCTGATTGGTGTCCAGACTGCCAGTTTATCTATCCCGTTATGCCTGAAATTGAAGCCCTCCATCCAGATATGACCTTTGTGCGTGTCAACCGTGATGATTATATGGCTTTGGCGCAAACTTGGAATATTTTTGGTATCCCAAGTTTTGTCGTGACTCAGAAAGGTCAGGAATTGGGACGCTTGGTCAATAAAGCTCGTAAAACCAAAGAAGAAATCAATGCCTTTTTGGCAACAGTATAAGGAGAACCCATGATTTTTGCATACAATAAGGAACAAGTTGGCGACGTTTTGTTGGTTATCTTGGAAGATACTAAGGACATCAAACGTAGCGTAGAACGTAAAGGTAAAGTGGCGCGTGTCACAGCTGATGAAACAGGCAAGACTCTTGCTTGGAATATTTTTGAAGCGTCAAGCCTCATTGATATCGAAGGTAACGGTCAAGTTTTTTTGTCAGACCAAGATGTAGCTGTCTTGAACGAGGAATTGGCTAAAGAGGGCTTTGAAGAGCGTTTGGAAAACACACAAGGTCCAGTCTTTGTGGTTGGACAAATTGATGAAATGGTTGCACATCCAGACAGTGACCACCTTAACATCTGCCAAGTGAACATCGGTGATAAGAAGGTCCAAATCGTTGCAGGAGCACCAAACGCAGCGCTTGGGCTTAAAACTATCGTAGCACTTCCTGGTGCTATGATGCCTAGCGGTGCCCTTATCTTCCCAGGAAAACTTCGTGGTGAAGATAGTTATGGTATGATGTGTGCCCCACGTGAGTTGGCACTTCCAAATGCCCCACAAAAACGTGGTATTATTGAACTTGATGATTCAGCAGTAGTCGGTGAGACTTTTGATCCAGCCAAACACTGGAAAGGGTAAATAGTAAAAGAAGCGGTAAGTAAGCCGCTTTTTTGTTTGTCATAAAGAAAGTTTATAGCTAATCATAAAAAAGAAAGATTATGCAAGTTATAATATTTTTCTTAAAATGTAATCAATATTTACTTTAGGAGGTACTTATGCTTACAACTATTCTTTCTGGTGGGCTCATTGGTCTGATATTTGGATTCATTTTGCAACGAACTCGTTTCTGCTTGACTGGTGGTTTCCGAGATATGTATATTGCACGTAATAATACATTATTTTACGCTTTTCTTATTGCAATCACAGTAGAAAGTATAGGAGTACTTTCCCTGATTCAATTAGGTATTATTGGAAACCCTTATGAAGAATTTTCCGTGTTAGGAGCAATTGTGGGTTCCTATCTATTTGGTATTGGAATTGTTCTCGCTGGGGGGTGTGCCACAGGAACGTGGTATCGTGCTGGTGAAGGTCTCCTAGGTAGTTGGGTTGCACTATTCTTTTATATGACAAGTGCAGCGGCTATGAAATCAGGATTTCTTGTTCCTTTGAATCAATTAATAGCTAAGCGATGGGTAATTAATGATGATTTAGCTGGTCAATTAGGAATTCCGGTTTGGTATCTTCTTGTTTTCTTAGTAGCTATAACAAGTTTCATTGTCATTCGAGAGTTACGTAAGCCCAGACGTCAGATTGCTACGCTTCCATCAAAATATAAGGGAGTGAGACACTATCTTTTTGAGAAAACTTACCATAAATATTTTGCAGGATTTCTGATAGGTCTTGTTGCTTTAATTGCTTGGCCTGCTAGTCAGTTGACGGGTCGTGTTGGAGGGTTAGGGATTACAACTCCCTCAGCACATCTAATTAGTTATATTATTACAGGTGATAGTAAACAGCTTGGTTGGGGTGTTTTTCTTGTATTGGGGATTTTTCTTGGTTCCTTTCTTGCTGCAAAGGGTTCTCGAGAGTTTCGTTGGCGCTTGCCAGACTTGTCAACCATCGGTAAGAGCACACTAGGGGGTATTTTTATGGGAATCGGTGCTTCATGGGCTGGTGGCTGTACGATTGGTAATGGTTTAACAGCTACAGCAATTTTTTCTAGTAAGGGATGGATTGCTTTACCAGTGACTATTTTAGGTGTTTGGACAGCTTCCTATATTATCTTTGTAAAACCCAACAAAAATTAAGAGGAGAATATCATATGGCTTTGATAAAACTTGAAACGGGTGGATTGGTATGTCCATTCCCATTGATTGATGCGAAGAAAAAAATGGCTGAATTAGCTACTGGTGATGAGTTGTTGATAGCTTTCGATTGTACGCAAGCAACGGAAAGTATACCAAACTGGGCTGCAGATAATGATTATCCTGTGACGCGCTTTGAACAAGTCGGTCCTGCTTCATGGGAAATTGTGGTTTAAAAACGTTGAGCTAGCTAAACGAGTAGAGAAAATTTAACATTCAACTGCTGTCATGAAAATATCTGAGAGAGCAGTATTACTAGAAAAGTAATAGTCTCCTATTTTACTAGGAATATTAGGACAATTTGCTTATGTAGATTGGAGTATTAGTAAGGATACTCTCAAAGGAACCTGTAAAGCTATTTAAAATAATCTATTTTTTACTTCCGCTTACGAATAGATAGGTGGAGGTAAAAAAATGTATAACAAAGTTATTTTAATTGGACGTTTGACGGCGACTCCTGAAATGGTAAAAACTGCTAGCGATAGGTCTTTTACACGTGTCACAGTTGCGGTTAATCGTCGCTATAAGACGCAAAATGGTGAGCGTGAGGCTGACTTTATTACAGTGGTTGTCTGGGGGCGTTTGGCTGAGACCTTAGTATCTTATGCTAGCAAGGGGAGTTTAATTTCTCTTGATGGGGAGCTTCGTACCCGTAAGTACGATAAGGATGGTCAAACCCATTACGTTACTGAAGTGCTTTGTTCCTCTTTCCAACTTCTGGAGAGTCGTGCTCAGCGTGCTGTTAGGGAAAATAATCCTGATAATGACTTGGCTGACCTCGTCTTGGAAGAAGAACTTCCCTTCTAGTTTATCCTTTGACTAGCTATCTAGGTCTCCTATCTTTGAAGCAACCTCTCTAAAAAATCATTATCTTGTTCCATACCTTGTTTTAAAGAATTGTTGGAGATAAAATATTAAACACTTGTTAGACTAATAAATAGTAAAATTAGATAAGACTTAGGATGATAGGTGTTTAATAGTGTAGATAGACTAGAAAAAATAGTTTAACAAGCCCTAAAATGCTGATATATCAACGTTTTGAGTGTTAAGCTAAATATTCAAAATAATGCATACAATTAACAGTTGTTTCTAATCTATATCATTGTTTTATTACCGATTTTTAAATTAAATGATAGAGGTTTCATGATAAACTATAGATGGGTAAGGAAAAAGCTATAAAAGTTACTTTTATAGTAGGCATTATTTGTTTGGAAGGAAAGTGTGAAATATCACAACTATAACGCTATCCTTGCAATTGTTTGAGACAGTTGCATTTTTGTTTATCGTTGTGAGGCCATAGGCCTATATAATGATTTCACAGACAATTGACTATGACACTCCGACTGACATATGAATTAGGATGTTAAGCGGTCGTTGACTTTTCGTCTAGCCTTGGGGGAACACATTGGTGTGATTCCTAAGACTCACCAGACTAATGTGTTTGAAGCTAGGATGATTCGTCTTAGCTTTTTTTGTGTCCTTTAAAATGGAGGTCTTCGGTATTTCTTTTCTTATGCTATAATAGAAGGACTAAGTGAGATATTGTCTCGCAAATCTTGGAACGGGAGTGACACTAATGCTTGACTTTACCCAAGAAGAGAAAGACTTTTTTATGTCTGAAGCTCTTAAGGAGGCCGAAAAATCTCTAGATAAAGCAGAGATTCCAATTGGCTGTGTCATCGTTAAAGATGGCGAAGTCATAGGTCGTGGGCACAATGCACGTGAGGAGCTCAATCAAGCTATCATGCATGCGGAGGTCATGGCTATTCAAGAGGCTAATAGGACTGTAGGCAATTGGCGTTTGTTAGATTGTACCCTCTTTGTAACCATCGAACCCTGTGTCATGTGTAGTGGGGCAATTGGCTTGGCTCGTATTCCTAAAGTGATCTATGGAGCAAGCAATCAAAAGTTTGGTGGTGCGGGTAGCCTTTACGATATCCTAAGAGATGAGCGTCTCAACCATCGTGTAGAAGTAGAGACTGGTGTCATGGAGGAAGAGTGTGCTAAGATTATGCAAGACTTTTTCCGTCAGAGTCGTGAACGCAAAAAAGAAGCCAAACGATTGGCTAAATTGGAAACAAGGCAAGATATGTAAACAAAAGTGCAAGTCCAAAGGGCCTTGCACTTTTTAATGGAAGATGAGTTTTTGTTTTCCTGAAAGCAATTTAGGTCACTCTTTCTATGCTTTATTTTTTTCTTTCTCTCTTGTTAAAAGAAAAATAGGCATAAAGAGAATCAGAGTACCAAAAGCGGACTTCAAATTAGTATCAATAATTGGTGTTCCTAATCGTACATGAAAGATAAGGTTGATTAGGAGTATCAAAAGTAGGCTACCGATAATTCCAGCTAAAGCTATTTTTACGAGTAAATAGTTATTCGTTTTAGGTGATTGATTAGCAGTAGTATCATTTGTTTGATTTTTTGTATGTTTCATGAGTTATCATCCTCAAAATCTTTGAGATGTCAGGCGAGTTCTGTTAGTTAGTGGGTGAGGTTATAGAAAGACTTACCTGCAGCATAGCTAAGGTCATAAGTCAGTTTTGCAGCAGCAATGCCAACAGAAATAGCGGCCCAAGGAACCACTCCACCTGATACAGCTTCAAGTTCTTGAGTAGTCATGTTTTTACGATTGTTAATGGTCTTAGTCATTGTTCATATATCCTTTCTTTTATCGTGCAGAGTCCATATAGCCATTGTAGGCTCCAAGGCATACCATAGTTCCAATAGGTCCTGAAGCTAGGCAGAGCCCTCCAATGGCAAGGTTGGTCTTCCATCCGCCTCCTGTTACTGAGGCTAGCTCAGCTGCCTTCATTTCTTTATTAATCATTGTCATTCTCCTTTTTTTATTTTAGGTGAGTTTTTAAATCTCATACCCTCTCACCACGAGTTAAGAGATATGTTAAACATGACTTCTCCTTTAAATAAAGTCAGCCATGTCACTAGCTTTTGGTGCTTTCCTCAAGCTATGGATTTATTATAAGGTGTCGAGAAATAAAAAAGTAGTGACATAAATGTCACCATGGTAAGTCTTATGCTTTATCGAAGTTTAGACTGATAGAAAGAAATAATAGGAATTAATAGGGGTAGGTCTAGCTAGTCTTATCATAAGTTCTCTACTTGCAATCACTTCAATTTATGGTATAATATTTTTCGGAGCAACATCTGTGCGTGAAGCGGGTCAGGGGAGGAATCCAGCAGCCCTAAGCGATTTCAGGTGTGTGCTCTTTTTTTGTGTTAAGGAGGATTTATGGCCAAATTTAGTGTTTTTAAAGATCAAGAGAGTCTTTTTGCTTGTCCTATCTGTCAAGCGCCAATGCATTTGGATTTGTCTAGCTTGGTTTGTCAGAATAGGCATACCTTTAATATCGCCAAGCAGGGCTTTGTTAATTTTTTGAGACAGACCAAGGGAGATAAGCACTATGATATGGCTTCTTTTGAAAAGAGGAGTCAGATTCTTGCGGCAGGCTATTACGATCCTATTCTAGAGGTGATTTCAGAGCGCTTGCGTGACCTTCCTGGACACTCGCACGTTCTAGATGTTGCCTGTGGTGAGGGCTATTATAGCCGTCAGTTAGCTCAAGAGTTTGACAAGGATTTCATGGCCTTTGACTTGTCTAAGGATTCAATCCTTCTTGCGGCACGTCAAAATCCTCAGAAAAACGTAGCTTGGTTTGTTGGCGATTTGGCTCAATTGCCCTTACGTGAACACAGTATCGATGTGATTTTAGATATTTTTTCACCAGCTAATTATCAAGAATTTGGACGACTTTTGTCTGATCATGGCTTGATTTTTAAAGTTATTCCTCATGAGGATCATCTTAAAGAGTTTCGCCAATTGTTACCGGAGGCGCAGG
Source organism: Streptococcus sp. HMSC068F04 (assembly GCF_001837455.1). Lineage (NCBI taxonomy): Bacteria > Bacillati > Bacillota > Bacilli > Lactobacillales > Streptococcaceae > Streptococcus > Streptococcus sp. HMSC068F04. Next base: position 4,427 of record NZ_KV832461.1, on the reverse strand, counting down.
CTTATTCGAACCAGGATGTTCTGGAACATTTTCAAGAGTCCTGTGACCTTTTGGAGCGTGTGACGATTGCTAAGACTTGGTCTATGCCATCAGAGCATGTTCAAACATTTGCCGAGATGACACCTCTTTTTTTCCATGCCAATAAGGATACTTTGGACTTGACTTCAGTGACGCAATTAACCGTTGCGGGAGAACTGCTGATTGGCCGTATTAGAGATGATAAGCAATCCTAACAATCGTTGGGATTTTTTGATGGGAAAATGTCTCAGTTAGCTTGTTTGGTCTTCCTAAAAGGTGTATGATGAGAGCAATAAGTAAGAAAGTTTCAGTAATGGGTAAAAAGCGATGAAAAATAGAGCCTATAGGAACTACATTTTTGATTTTTATGGTACCTTGGTTGATATCTTAACCGATGAGAAGGATCCTGTGTTATGGGATAAACTAGGCCAGCTATATCAAGCTTATGGAGCGGCTTATGAAGGTGATGTTCTTAAAAAGGCTTATGCTAAGCGCGTGGATCAGGCCCGTAAGGAGTTAATAGAGCTCAAAGGAGTTGCTTATCCAGAAATTGATTTAGCCCACATTTTTAACCAGCTTTATGTAGATGCTCGGCCTCAGTCTAGTAATTCTAATCAGCCGGAAGATTGGGGACAATTGATAGCAATGGTCTTTCGCGTCTTATCTCGCAAACATGTGACGGCTTATCCCCATACCAAGGAGGTGCTAGCCTTTCTAAAAGAGCAGGGCTGTCGGATTTATCTCTTGTCTAATGCTCAAGCAGCCTTTACTAACGCTGAGATTGACCTAATGGCGTTAAGACCTTATTTTGATGCTATTTACTTGTCTTCGGATGCCGGTATCTGTAAGCCGCAACCTGAATTTTTAAAGCAAGTTTTGGATGATCATGGGTTAAACCCGTCTGAGACTGTCATGGTTGGAAATGACTTAACGACTGATATTGCTGTGGCTGAAGCAGTTGGGATCGATGGTATTTTGCTGAATACCTTCCCTTATTCTCCTCGAGAGTTGGAGAATTCCCCAATCAAGCCAGACCGAGTGATTACTGATATAGAAGCTCTAAAGACCAATTTTACATAAAAATACACTGTATTTGGCAAAAGCAAAGACAATTATCAGAATTTTTGGTATAATAATTCCTAACTTTATGTGAATGGAGAATCTCATGACTGCACAAAAAATGTCTGCACAAGAAATTATCGCTTTTATCGGTAATGCTGAAAAGAAAACGAATGTTAAAGTAACTTTTGAAGGGGAATTGGCAACTGCTGTTCCAGCTTCTGTCACTAAACTTGGTAACGTTCTTTTCGGAGACTGGAAAGATATTGAACCACTTCTTGCTAACTTGACTGAAAACAAGGACTATGTTGTGGAACAAGATGGCCGTAACTCAGCTGTTCCATTGCTTGATAAACGTCACCTTAATGCACGTATCGAACCAGGCGCTATCATCCGTGACCAAGTAACTATCGAAGACAATGCTGTCGTTATGATGGGTGCTGTAATCAATATCGGTGCTGAAATTGGTGCTGGTACTATGATTGATATGGGTGCTATCCTTGGTGGTCGTGCTACTGTTGGTAAAAACAGCCACATCGGTGCGGGTGCAGTCCTTGCTGGAGTGATTGAACCAGCTTCAGCAGACCCAGTTCGTATCGGTGACAACGTTCTTGTTGGTGCCAATGCTGTTGTTATTGAAGGTGTTCAAGTTGGTAACGGTTCAGTCGTTGCTGCTGGAGCTATCGTTACTCAAGATGTTCCTGAAAATGTGGTTGTGGCTGGTGTTCCAGCTCGTATCATCAAGGAAATTGATGAGAAAACACAACAAAAAACAGCACTCGAAGATGCTTTGCGTAACTTGTAACATATTGATAGTAGAGGCCTGTAAGGCCTCTATTTCTAGATTCTCTATAAAATAAGACAAATAAAAAGGATAAAAACATGACACTTGATTTAATTAAAATCAGACGAGACCTTCACAAAATTCCTGAAATTGGTTTGGAAGAATTTAAAACTCAGGCTTATCTCTTAGAGCGTATTGCTGAAATGACTGAAGGTAAGGATTTTGTGGAGAAACGTACTTGGCGTACAGGGATTCTTGTCTATCTTCACGGGCATGCTCCTGAAAAGACTATTGGTTGGCGTACAGATATTGATGGTCTTCCAATCGTAGAGGAAACAGGTCTTGACTTCAAGTCTACTCATGAAGGTCGTATGCATGCTTGTGGACACGATATGCACATGACCACAGCGCTTGGTCTCTTGGATCAGATGCTTCAAGTACAGCCTAAAAATAACATGCTCTTCCTCTTCCAGCCGGCTGAAGAAAATGAAGCTGGTGGTATGCTTATGTATGAGGATGGTGCCTTTGGAGATTGGTTGCCAGATGAGTTCTATGGCCTTCACGTCCGTCCAGATTTCAAGGTAGGTGATATTGCGACTAACACAAGCACCCTTTTTGCTGGGACTTGTGAAGTCCTCGTTACTTTCAAGGGGAAAGGTGGACATGCAGCCTTTCCACATGAGGCCAATGATGCCCTTGTAGCAGCTTCTTACTTTATTACTCAGGTGCAAACGATTGTTAGTCGTAATGTTGACCCTATCCAGGGTGGGGTAGTTACCTTTGGTTCGTTCCATGCAGGAACTACTAATAATGTTATCGCTGAAACTGCAGAGGTTTATGGAACTATTCGTACCCTTACTCAGGAAATGAGTCTCCTTATCCAGAAGCGCGTGCGTCAGATTGCAGAAGGCGTGGCAGCTAGCTTTGGTATGGAAGTGGATATCATGTTGAAACAAGGTGGTTATCTTCCTGTGGAAAACAATCCAGCCTTGGCCAAAGAGTTGATGACTTTCTTTGATGCTAGCCCAGAGGTCAACCTGATCGATTGTCCACCAGCTATGACTGGAGAGGACTTTGGTTATTTGCTTAGTAAGGTTCCAGGTGTCATGTTCTGGTTGGGAATCGACACGCCATATGCACTTCACCATCCTAAGATGAGTCCAAATGAAGATGCCCTCGCTTTTGCAGTGGCTGAAATTGGAAAATTCCTTAAACACAAGGCAGAAGCCTAACCATAGTTGATACAGCTAAAAAATCTACCAAGTCTGACTTTTGGTAGCTTTTTTGATATGATAAACCTATGAAAAATGAACTTAGAAAAACAGTCTTGGCTCAGTTAACTTTACAAGATCCTGAGACTAAGGCTAAGATAGATAAATATCTTTTGGAGCAATTGATTGCCTTACCTGCTTATAAAGATGCCCAGGTGATTGCGACTTATTTGTCTTTTCCTCATGAATATGACACCAGTCTTTTAATCAATCAGGCTTTAAAGGATGGTAAACGACTGTTGATTCCTAAAACATATAAACAAGGTCGAATGATTTTTGTGGATTATGATCCAGATAATCTTGTTGCAACCTCTTTTGGCCTGATGGAACCTGCGTCTGATTTGGCTGTGGAAAAATCAGAGATTGATTTGATTCATGTGCCAGGAGTAGTTTTTAATGATGAAGGCTATCGCATTGGTTACGGAGCAGGTTACTATGACCGCTATTTGTCTGATTTTGAAGGGGAGACCGTTAGTACGGTTTATTCTTGCCAGAAACATGATTTTCAACCAGACAACTATGATATACCTGTTAAGGAGGTCGTTACATGCAAGTAAATGAGTGGAAGAAATATCCAGCAACCTATCTATTGTTGGGGCTTACGACGCTGACTTTCATCTGTCAATATCTTTTAAACGGCTTTCAAGCGACCTCGCCTTTGAGCCTCTTTAAGATGGGGGCTATGTACGGTGCTTTTGTTCGGTACAGCCCACTGAACCTCTGGCGTCTTGTAACACCAATTTTTGTGCATATAGGTGTTGAGCATTTTCTATTTAATATGCTTGCTCTTTACTTTATGGGGAAAATGGCTGAGCAGATTTTTGGGACTCTACGTTTTCTAGGGCTTTATTTGTTAGCTGGTGTTATGGGAAATGCCTTGACCTTACTTTTTACGCCTAATGTTATTGCGGCTGGTGCTTCGACATCCTTGTTTGGACTTTTTGCGGCTGTTGTGATTCTTGGCTATTATAGTCATAGTCCTTTACTTAATCAGTTAGGTCGCAATTACTTGGCTTTGATTGTTATTAACTTAATTTTCAACCTTTTTACACCTAGTGTTGGGATTACAGGCCATCTCGGTGGTTTAGTTGGTGGTGCTCTTGCAGCTATCTTTTTGGCCAACAAGGTCGAAAGTCGCTTATTTAGTAAAGGTTGGCGTTCTACAGCTCTTTTGACCTACATTTTACTATTGCTGATTCTTCTAGGATTCACTTATTTTTAAGTCATATGAAAAATCCATCGAATGTCATGTTCGATGGATTTTATATTTTTGTGACTTTAAGTCCGTTTCGCTC
>NZ_KV832460.1:0-28565 GCF_001837455.1 Streptococcus sp. HMSC068F04 | reverse complement strand
TACCCACTACAGAAATTATAGAGCCGTTTTTTGTTTGTCTTAAAAGAAAACATAAAAAGAAAACATAAGAAGTAGCAAGGTTATCAAAGAAAGCTCATTGTAAAACCTATCTGAAGGTAAGATAAAATAATCAGATTTTCAGTCCTGAAAACGGTTAATTTAGCTTTTGCTTTAGTTTAAGGTATCAAAGTGTTATAATATAAGCTGTTAGCTTTATATTTTAAGAGAAAATGTAGAGTAACGTAATAGAAAGTATGAGTTTTTTAAAGATATGAAAATTGAAAAGAAGCATCTTTTAGATTACACCATCTTGATACCTTATTTAATCTTATCCGTGGTTGGTTTAATAGTAGTGTATTCAACAACAAGTGCTCGTTTAGTAGCCTTGGGAGCTAATCCCTTTGCATCTGTTATAAACCAAGGAGGCTTCTGGTTGCTATCCTTGTTCTCTATTTTTTTCATTTACCGACTGAAGTTGAACTTTCTCAGGAAAGATAAACTTTTGGGTGTTGTTATTGCCTTTGAGATTTTACTTTTGGTCATTGCCAAATTTTTTACTAGGGAAATCAATGGTGCCAATGGTTGGATTGTGTTAGGTCCCTTGTCTTTCCAACCGGCGGAGTACCTTAAGATCATTGTTGTTTGGTTTTTGGCACACACCTTTTCAAAAAAACAGTCTGCCATAGAACGTTATGACTACCAAGCCCTGACGAAGAATAGATGGATTCCTAGGAATGGTAAGGAACTTAATGACTGGCGTGTCTATTTGCTTGGTATGATCGGTTTGGTTGCTATTCAACCTGACTTGGGGAATGCGGCTATCATTGTATTGACTACAGTAGTGATGTTTTCAATTTCTGGTGTTGGCTACCGTTGGTTTACGGCCTTATTTGCCAGTATTGTAGGGATTTCGTCGGCCTTCCTAGGCTTAATTGCCTTGGTTGGGGTTCAAACCATGGCTAAGGTACCTATCTTTGGATATGTTGCCAAGCGTTTCGCAGCATATTTTAATCCGTTCAAGGATTTGACAGGATCTGGTCTTCAGCTATCTCATTCATACTATGCTATGAGTAATGGAGGATGGTTTGGTCTCGGGCTTGGAAATTCAATTGAGAAAACTGGTTATTTACCAGAAGCTACAACAGACTTTGTGTTTTCGATTGTTATTGAAGAATTAGGTCTTATCGGAGCCGGCTTGATTCTGGCCCTCCTCTTTTTCCTCATTCTTCGTATTATGATTGTGGGAGTTAAGGCCAGAAATCCATTTAACTCTATGATGGCGCTTGGTGTGGGAGCTCTCATGCTTATGCAGGTCTTTGTTAATATTGGGGGAATCTCAGGGCTAATCCCATCGACAGGGGTTACCTTCCCCTTCCTTTCACAAGGTGGTAACTCGCTTCTGGTAACTTCTGTTGGGATTGCTTTTGTTTTAAATATTGCTGCCAACGAAAAGCGTGATAATATTGTTCAAGCTATTGAGGACGAGTTATCTCAGACCCAAGAATTGCAAAATCAAGATGAAAAAATCGTACCTTTAAGAAGAAGTCGTTAATTCGGCTTCTTTTTTTACTTGATAGCGTTTGGCATTAGCAAGGGATTACTAAAAGCTTATAGAAGTGGTAGAAATAGAAATACTGAAAGAAATATTTGTGATTACTCTAAAGAAAAATTGAAAACTATATAAAATACTTGCAATTCTATGACATTTTGATAGAATAGTAGAGTAAAGTTAGACTGTATTGCCTACTGTCTATCTATAAAATATATTTTATTGGAGGCTTTTCCTAAATGGCAAAAGAAAAATACGATCGTAGTAAACCACACGTTAACATTGGTACAATCGGACACGTTGACCACGGTAAAACTACTTTGACAGCTGCTATCACAACTGTATTGGCTCGTCGTCTTCCTAGCGCAGTTAACACACCAAAAGACTACGCTTCAATCGACGCTGCTCCAGAAGAACGTGAACGCGGTATCACAATCAACACTGCACACGTTGAGTACGAAACTGAAAAACGTCACTACGCTCACATCGATGCGCCAGGACACGCGGACTACGTTAAAAACATGATCACTGGTGCCGCTCAAATGGACGGTGCGATTCTTGTAGTAGCATCTACTGACGGACCAATGCCACAAACTCGTGAGCACATCCTTCTTTCACGTCAGGTTGGTGTTAAACACCTTATCGTCTTCATGAACAAAGTTGACTTGGTTGACGATGAAGAATTGCTTGAATTGGTTGAAATGGAAATCCGTGACCTTCTTTCAGAATACGATTTCCCAGGTGATGACATTCCAGTTATCCAAGGTTCAGCTCTTAAAGCTCTTGAAGGTGATTCTAAATACGAAGACATCATCATGGACTTGATGAACACTGTTGACGAATACATTCCAGAACCAGAACGTGACACAGACAAACCATTGTTGCTTCCAGTCGAAGACGTATTCTCAATCACTGGTCGTGGTACTGTTGCTTCAGGACGTATCGACCGTGGTGTTGTTCGTGTTAATGACGAAGTTGAAATCGTTGGTCTTAAAGAAGAAATCCAAAAAGCAGTTGTTACTGGTGTTGAAATGTTCCGTAAACAACTTGACGAAGGTATTGCCGGAGATAACGTCGGTGTTCTTCTTCGTGGTATCCAACGTGATGAAATCGAACGTGGTCAAGTATTGGCTGCACCTGGTTCAATCAACCCACACACTAAATTCAAAGGTGAAGTTTACATCCTTTCTAAAGAAGAAGGTGGACGTCACACTCCATTCTTTAACAACTACCGTCCACAGTTCTACTTCCGTACAACTGACGTAACAGGTTCAATCGAACTTCCTGCAGGTACTGAAATGGTTATGCCTGGTGATAACGTGACTATCGACGTTGAGTTGATCCACCCAATCGCCGTTGAACAAGGTACAACATTCTCTATCCGTGAAGGTGGACGTACTGTTGGTTCAGGTATCGTATCTGAAATCGAAGCTTAATTAATATTAAGTTCCCAATACAATTATTCGTCAGACAATAATTGAGAGAGTCGAGTTTACTCGGCTCTTTTTGGTGTTTAAAAATACTCGTAATATTATATTTTTGAGGTGTTTTAGATGCTTAATCTAAGTTTTGATAGTGATAAATACACATAAAGCAGGCTGAGTTTTCGGAATTTTCCTAAAATCCTAGTAATAGTAAGGGATTTGTGATAAAATAAACGAGTAAATAAATAAAAGAAGAGGTATGTGAAATGTCACGTAAACCATTTATCGCTGGTAACTGGAAAATGAACAAAAATCCAGAAGAAGCAAAAGCATTCGTAGAAGCTGTAGCATCAAAACTTCCTTCATCAGATCTTGTTGAAGCTGGTATCGCAGCTCCTGCAGTTGACTTGACAGCTGTACTTGCTGCCGCTAAAGGTTCAGACCTTAAAGTTGCTGCACAAAACACTTACTTTGAAAATGCTGGTGCCTTCACTGGTGAAACTAGCCCACAAGTTTTGAAAGAAATCGGTACTGACTACGTTGTTATCGGTCACTCAGAACGTCGTGACTACTTCCACGAAACTGATGAAGACATCAACAAAAAAGCAAAAGCAATCTTTGCTAACGGTATGCTTCCAATCATCTGTTGTGGTGAATCACTTGAAACTTACGAAGCTGGTAAAGCAGCAGAATTCGTAGGTGCTCAAGTTTCAGCTGCTCTTGCTGGATTGACTGCAGAACAAGTCGCTTCAACAGTAATCGCCTACGAACCAATCTGGGCTATCGGTACTGGTAAATCAGCTTCACAAGACGACGCACAAAAAATGTGTAAAGTTGTTCGTGACGTTGTAGCTGCTGACTTTGGTCAAGAAGTTGCTGACAAAGTACGTGTTCAATACGGTGGATCAGTTAAACCTGAAAACGTTGCTGAATACATGGCTTGTCCAGACGTTGACGGAGCTCTTGTTGGTGGTGCATCACTTGAAGCTGAAAGCTTCTTGGCATTGCTTGACTTCGTTAAATAATTTTACATAAAGTCGAGGTTTCCCTCGGCTTTTTTGTTTTTTGATGAATTGCTTTACAAATAAATTGCTTGGGATAAGACAAATGGTTTAGGTTTGTAAAAACGAACGCTTTAGGTACTCTATTTTATAGGTTTAGGGTTTGACAAATAGAATTGGATTGCCCAAAGAGACAGATAATATGCTATAATGAAAGTAGTATAACTAGAGCTCAGATGCTAATAGTCTGTATGCTCCGCATTTTTTCCAAAAAAGGAGAGTTAGAATCATGACTTTTGATGCAATTGACCAAATGGCGGTCAGCACTATTCGTTCGCTTTCGATCGAGGCAATTCAAGCCGCGAATTCTGGGCACCCAGGTCTTCCTATGGGTGCAGCGCCAATGGCTTATGTGCTTTGGAACCATGTGATGAATGTTAATCCAAAGACAAGCCGTAACTGGACAAACCGTGACCGTTTTGTTCTTTCTGCAGGTCATGGTTCTGCCTTACTTTATAGTCTCTTGCACCTTTCTGGCTACGACGTGACAATGGACGACTTGAAGAACTTCCGTCAATGGGGATCTAAGACTCCAGGTCACCCTGAAGTTAACCATACAGATGGTATTGAAGCAACATCAGGTCCTCTTGGTCAAGGAATTGCTAATGCTGTAGGTATGGCAATGGCTGAAGCACACTTGGCAGCTAAATTTAACAAACCTGGTTTTGATATTGTTGACCATTATACTTATGCCCTCCATGGCGATGGATGTTTGATGGAAGGTGTTTCTCAAGAAGCTGCTAGTCTTGCTGGTCACCTTAAACTTGGTAAGTTGGTACTTCTTTACGATTCAAATGATATCTCACTTGATGGGCCAACTTCAATGGCTTTCACTGAAGATGTTAAGGCTAAGTTTGAAGCTTATGGTTGGCAACACATTCTTGTCAAAGATGGTAATGATTTGGAAGCTATTGCTAAAGCAATCGAAGAAGCTAAAGCTGAGACAGATAAACCATCTATTATCGAAGTTAAGACAATCATTGGTTACGGAGCTGAAGGACAAGGAACATCAGCTGTCCACGGTGCTCCAATTGGTCAAGACGGCATTGATCACGCAAAAGGTGTTTACGGTTACGATGCACCAGCATTTACAGTTCCAGATGAAGTCGCACGTCGTTTCGAAGTTGGTATTAAATTCCGTGGTGAAGCTGCTGAAAATGCTTGGCAAACTAAATTTGCAGAATATGAAGCTGCTTACCCAGAATTGGCTGCGGAATACAAGGCTGCCTTTGCGAATGAACCTGCACACGTTGACTTGAATGCTCATGAAGTGGGTTCAGCAGTAGCTAGCCGTGTGTCAAGCCAACAAGCAATCCAACAGATTTCTGAACAAGTTCCTTCATTCTGGGGAGGTTCAGCAGACCTTTCAGCTTCTAACAATACTATGGTTAAGGCTGAGTCTGATTTCCAACCAGACAACTATGCTGGACGTAATATTTGGTTCGGTGTACGTGAGTTTGCTATGGCTGCAGCGATGAATGGTATTGCTCTTCATGGTGGTACTCGCGTTTATGGTGGTACTTTCTTCGTCTTCTCAAACTACTTGCTTCCAGCAGTACGTATGGCAGCACTTCAAAACTTGCCAGTAACTTATGTTATGACTCACGACTCAGTAGCAGTTGGTGAAGATGGACCTACTCACGAACCAATCGAACAATTGGCAAGTGTGCGTTCAATGCCTAACCTTAACGTTATCCGTCCTGCAGATGGTAATGAAACTAATGCTGCTTGGAAACGTGCCTTGGCTGAGACTGAACGTCCAACAATGCTAGTTTTGACACGTCAAAACTTGCCAGTCCTTGATGGTACAGCTGAAAATGCTGAAGCTGGTGTCAATAAAGGGGCTTACATTATCTCAGAAGCTAAAGGTGATCTTGATGGTATCATCATTGCGACTGGTTCTGAAGTGAAATTGGCTCTTGATACTCAAGCGGCTCTTGAAGCTGAAGGCGTGCATGTCCGTGTTGTTTCAATGCCATCACAAAATCTCTTTGATGAACAAGATGCTGCATATAAAGAAGAAGTTCTTCCAGCAGCTGTGACAAAACGTTTGGCTATCGAAGCTGGAACTAGCTTTGGTTGGGGCAAATACGTTGGTCTTGCAGGTAAAACACTTACTATTGATACTTGGGGTGCCTCAGCACCTGGTGACCGTATCTTTAAAGAATATGGTTTCACTGTTGAAAATGCAAGTCAACTTTACAAATCATTGTAAGAAAAGAAAGAGCTTGGCTAGTCCAAGTTCTTTTTTGTAAATTTCATACAGAACTTGACTTTTTAGGGCATAGTGTTAGAATAACTGTGTTAGCCGATTTAGCTCAGTTGGTAGAGCAACGCACTCGTAACGCGTAGGTCACAGGTTCGAAACCTGCAATCGGCATGGTCAGAAGTACTCAGATAGAAAAAAGGGGTTTTTAGAAACCTCTGTTTTCTTTTGTCCTTGATTGTTCATTTGAGCTAAAATTTGATAAAATAGAAAGTAAAGAAATCAAAAAGGAAGTATCATGTCAAAAGGATTATTAATCTCAATCGAAGGGCCAGATGGTGCTGGAAAGACTACAGTTTTGGAGGCGCTTTTGCCACGTTTAAGAGAAGTTTATCCAGCTCAAGTCGTGACGACACGTGAACCAGGTGGAGTAGCTATTGCAGAGCAAATCCGTGAGGTTATTCTGGATGTAGATAATACGGCTATGGATGCTAAGACAGAGCTCTTACTCTATATTGCGGCTCGCCGTCAACATCTAGTTGAGAAGGTTTTGCCAGAGCTTGAAAAAGGCAATATGGTCATCATGGATCGTTTTATTGATTCATCAGTTGCCTATCAAGGGACTGGTCGTGGCTTGGACCAGGATGAGATTGCCTGGTTAAATGCCTATGCGACTGATGGGTATAAACCTGATGTGACCCTATTGTTTGATGTGGATTCTGAGACTGGTTTGGCCCGCATTGCAGCCAGCGGCGAACGTGAAGTCAATCGGTTGGATTTAGAGAAGCTTGACCTACATCAGCGTGTACGTCAAGGTTATTTAGATTTAGCACAGGCTGAACCAGAACGTATCAAGTTAATCGATGCCTCACAGGCTTTTGAGGATGTTGTAGAGCAAGCTTGGGAAGTAATTAAAGGCTATTTATAAGGAGCAAGATGAAGTTAGCTGAAAGTCAAAGCAAACTATTTGAAGAGTTTTCACAAATTATCAGGGAAAATCGTTTGAGTCATGCTTATTTGTTTTCGGGTGATTTTGGAAGTCTCGACATGGCTATTTGGCTAGCACAGAGTCGGTTTTGCCTAACTCCTGAGGATGGTCTACCTTGTGGCCACTGTCGTCCCTGTCGCTTGATTGCACAGGGGGACTTTTCTGATGTTAAATTAGTAGAGCCACAAGGACAGATTATTAAGACGGACACGATTCGTCAGTTGACCAGAGAGTTTAGTCAATCAAGTTTTGAGGGGCAGGCTCAGGTTTTTATCATTCGTGATGCAGATAAGATGCATATCAATGCTGCTAATAGTCTATTAAAGTTTATTGAAGAACCTCAAAGTCAGATTTATATTTTTCTTTTGACAGCTGATGATAGTCGTATGTTACCTACGATTAAAAGCCGAGCTCAACTCTTTTATTTTCCAAAGAATCGGGCATATCTGGAAGAATTGCTGCAGAAGGAAGGCTTGTTGCTGACACAAGCCAAAGTGTTGGCGGACTTTGCTAAAGATGATGTTCAGGCTTTAGACTTAGCTAAAGATAATAAGATTCTTGATCTGATTAATACAGTAGAGCGTTTCACACAGTCCCTGCTATCTAATCAGGACCTGCTTTATTTGGACGTTGCAAAACTGGCTGTCCAGTGTAGTGAAAAGTCGGAACAAGAGATGGTCTGGGCTTTTTTAACTTATCAAATGGGGAAGGATATACAAAATCCACAAGCAAGGCGATGGCTAGACTTAGTTTATGAGGCACGAAAAATGTGGCTAGCTAATGTCAGCTTTCAAAATGCGATGGAGTATATGGTATTATCATGACAGAAGTCATTGGAATAAAATTTGAAGAAACTGGAGCAGTAGAATACGTTGTTCCTGATAAAAATTACGCCAAAGATGACTTTGTAGTCGTTTTGGAGAAAAAAGATAAGCGCCTAGCCCAGGTTGTCATGGAAAACACAGATTTTCCTGAGGTTAGTTTGCCTGCGGATTTGAATCGGGTTGAAGGATTGGCAGGAGAGAAAGATTTTGCTAGATATGATGAAAATCTTTTGAAGGCTGAAAAGAGTATGGGAGTAGTGGCTGAATTAATTGCTCAAAATCAGCTAGATATGAAGGTGGTTGATATTGTCTTTCCGCTAAATAACTCTTATGTGTTAATCAGTTTTGTAGCTGAAAAACGGGTAGATTTTCGTCAGTTGCTCAAAGATCTGGCTTCTTACTTTAAGACACGCATTGAGTTACGTCAGATTTCAAGTCGTGAGGAATCAAAAATCTATGGTGGCTTAGGACCTTGTGGCCGGGCACTTTGTTGTTCTAGTTTTTTGGGTGAATTCCCACCAGTATCGATTAAGATGGCTAAAAATCAGAGTTTATCTTTGAATTCTGGTAAGATGAATGGGGTCTGTGGTCGACTTATGTGTTGTCTCAGTTATGAAGATGACTTTTACCGAGATAGCAAGGCTAGTTATCCTGACTTGGGTGATGAAATTGAAACCAAGGATGGCACGGGTCAGGTCGTTGCCATTGATGTGATTGCAGGGACCATTAAGGTTGTATTTGAAAAAGGGCGTGCGCCCCTAACTTATGGAGTGGAGGAAGTTCAGCTAAATGGAAAAGCGTGAATTGTATGATAAATTCGAGGAATTATCACAAAATTTGATGTCGATGTTGGCAGAAGTGGAAGCAATTAAGGCGAACTTCTCAGGAATTCTGGATGAAAATACGGCCCTCAAGTTGGAAAACGACAAGTTGCGTGAGCACTTGAGTCAAGTGGTTCAGGAGGAGACAGGGACTAAAATGTCTCATGGTAAGGTGAACCTCGAGGCTATTTACGATGATGGATTCCATATTTGTCCAGATTTTTATGGCCAACGTCGTGATAATAATGAAGCTTGTGGCTTCTGTGCAGAATTGTTGTACGGAGACTAAACATGCAGGTTCAAAAGAGTTTTAAGGGGCAATCTAGCTACGGCACCCTCTATCTGGTTCCCACTCCTATTGGGAATTTGCAGGATATGACTTTTCGCAGTGTGCAAATCCTGAAAGAGGTGGATCTTATTTGTGCGGAAGACACGCGCAATACGGGTCTCTTGCTCAAGCACTTTGAGATTGAAACTAAGCAGTATTCTTTCCATGAGCACAATGCCTATGAGAAAATTCCAGATTTACTGGAGCGTTTGAAGTCAGGTCTTTCTTTGGCTCAGGTTTCTGATGCGGGTATGCCTTCCATTTCGGATCCTGGGCATGATTTGGTCAAAGCCGCCATTGCTGAGGATATTCCTGTGGTGGCCTTACCGGGAGCATCAGCTGGTATTACCGCCTTGATTGCCAGTGGTTTAGCACCTCAGCCTCATATTTTTTATGGCTTCCTGCCTCGTAAAAAGGGACAGCAGATTGATTTCTTCAAGGAAAAAGTATCTTATCCTGAGACACAAATCTTTTACGAGTCACCTTACCGTGTGGCGGATACCCTTAAAAATATGTATGAGGTCTATGGAAACCGTCAAGTAACGCTAGTTCGAGAATTGACCAAGCTTTATGAAGAGTATCAGCGAGGATCAATTTCAGAAATTTTAGATTATATTGCTAGTAATCCTCTCAAGGGAGAATGTTTACTGATTGTGGCTGGAGCTTCTGAAAATGATAGGGAAGAAAATCTAACATCAGATGTTACGCCAGTAGAGGCTGTTGAAGCTTTAATTGCTTCTGGCATGAAACCTAATCAGGCTATAAAAACCATTGCTAAAGAGCGAAAAATTAACAGACAAGAGCTTTATAACCTTTTCCATGGGGTTTAAGAGGCTCTTTTTTTGTGGCGACACAAGATGTCAGAAAAGAAAGAATTATCAAAAAATTCTATAAATACGCTTGTTTATCTCATGTTTTTGTGTTATATTATCTGACATAAAATAATTTGTGAATTGGAGTGGTTTCATGGATACAGGTAGCAGTGCCTTTATATTGATTTGTTCAGCCATGGTTTGTTTGATGACACCGGCCTTGGCCTTCTTCTATGGTGGGCTCGGACGTCGTAAGAATGTTATCAATACCATGATGATGTCTGTTCTTCCCTTAGCTATAGCTTCTCTCTTGTGGATTGTTGCTGGTTACTCGCTTTCTTTTGGCGGTCATGGGAATATCTTCGGTAATTTCAGTCACCTTTTTTTAAATGGCGTGTCTGAAACTGCCTCAAGTCGTGGTCTAACCATTCCTGATATGCTGTTTGCTGCTTTTCAGATGATGTTTTCGATTATCTGTGTGGCGATTTTGACGGGTTCAGTGGTAGGAAGGATGCGCTTTACACCTTTAGCCATCTTTGTTGTCTTTTGGTTACTTCTTGTCTACTATCCATTTGCACATATGGTTTGGGACGAAGGGCTCCTTGCTAAATGGGGGACAATTGACTTCGCAGGTGGTGATGTGGTTCATATTACCTCTGGGGTATCAGCCTTGGTTTTGGCAATCGTTGTTGGTAAACGCCGTGATTTTGGCATTTTAGAACACCGTCCTCATAATGTTCCTTTTGTTCTATTGGGAGCGGGTCTCTTATGGTTTGGTTGGTTTGGATTTAATGCAGGATCAGCCTTGGCTGCTAATGGCTTGGCAGTGCACGCGCTAGTAACCACCCATGTTTCAGCTGCTGCAGCCATGTTTTCATGGTTGGCAATTGAAAAACATGTCACAGGACATCCATCCTTGGTTGGTGGTTCAACCGGTTTGGTGGCAGGACTGGTTGCAATCACACCTGGAGCAGGTTTTGTTTCAATTTGGAGTGCTATTCTAATTGGTCTTATGGTTAGTCCGATTTGTTTCTATGCTATTTCAGTCTTGAAGAAACGTTTTGCCTATGATGATGCTTTGGATGCTTTTGGTTGCCACGGCGTTGGAGGTATCTTTGGTGGTTTGGCTACTGCGATTTTTACGACACCAGATTTAGCCCTAGATAAGGCCAATATTGGCTTGATTTATGGAAAGGCCCATCTCTTTATTGTAACCATTTTGGCTATTATCTTTACAGCTATTTGGTCTGCTCTTGTGACCTATGGTATTATTAAAGTAATTGCTCATTATATGCCTTTGCGTGTTAGTGACCGTGATGAAGCTATTGGTCTTGATGACTGTGAACACAAGGAAACAGCCTATCCAACCTTTATGGGCTTAGATTCGTAGGAGAATACAGATGAAGAAAGTAGAAGCGATTATTCGTTCGGATAAATTGGAAGATTTGAAAAATGCCTTGACTGGTAGTGGCTTGGCTAAGGGGATGACTGTAAGTCAAGTTCTGGGTTATGGTAATCAACGTGGCTTTGCAGAGTTTGTTCGTGGACAGCGCATTGTTCCTACCTTATTAGCTAAGGTTAAGGTTGAAATTGTAGTTAAGGATATGGCAGTTGACGAAGTGGTTGATGCCATTCGAAGTGCCGTGGCGACAGGGGAAGTTGGTGATGGGAAGATTTTTATTGTTCCTATTGATGATGTTATCCGTATTCGTACGGGTGAACGTGGTGGAGACGCCATTTAATATAATGAAGGCTTAAACCGGTTGGTTTGGGTCTTTTTTAGTGAATTTTGATATACTTAGAGGAGTTAGTATGATTGAGGGGGTGACCGATTGGCAAAAGGAAAAAAGAAAAGTAAGTCTAAAGCTAGACCTAAGAAAACTAAAAAGAAACAGAAGTCTTTCTTGCTCTTTCCTAAATTTTTCCAAAAGTGGAGTCTGATTTTTATTGGCCTATTTGCCTTATTGGGACTCCTAGCTAGTTTAAATTTTCCAAAGTTGACGATGGAAAAGAACATGACATCTACGGATGAGACGACGGTTGCATTTATTGCCGAGATTGGTGAGACGTCGCGCTATTTGGCAGCTAGAAATGATCTTTATGCATCTGTTATGATAGCTCAGGCCATCTTGGAATCTGACTCTGGACAATCTACTTTGAGTCAGAAGCCGTCCTATAACTTTTTTGGGATTAAGGGGGACTACAATGGTCAAAGTGTGACCCTACCGACTTGGGAGGATGATGGTAAGGGTAATCCTTACTATATTGATGCGGCTTTTCGTTCTTATGGCTCTGTGGAAAATTCTTTACAGGACTATGTGGATTTCCTTGAAGGAAGCTACTATGTAGGGGTGCACCGTTCCAATACTAAGAATTATAAGGATGCGACGGCTGCCCTAACAGGGGTCTACGCAACAGATACAACCTATGGAGACAAACTAAACAGCATCATTGAACAATACCAGTTAACCATTTATGACACTTATTAGAGAGGTTCGAGCAGCGATGAGTAATTTGAATAAAACAGTTGATTTTATTACAGAAATAGAGAAATTAAAATCAGTAACAAGATTTAATAGAACCCTTGATGGAAGGTTTGAAAATAGTGCTGAGCATTCTTGGCAGGGTGCGATAGCTGCTATGGTTCTTCAAGATTATTATCCTGAAAGATTGAATATGGAAAAGGTAATGTCTATGTTACTGATTCATGATTTAGGTGAGATTTATGCTGGAGATACTTGGGTAT
Source organism: Streptococcus sp. HMSC068F04 (assembly GCF_001837455.1). Lineage (NCBI taxonomy): Bacteria > Bacillati > Bacillota > Bacilli > Lactobacillales > Streptococcaceae > Streptococcus > Streptococcus sp. HMSC068F04. The sequence goes on along the minus strand of NZ_KV832460.1, from coordinate 15,806 downwards.
TTGATGATGAAAAAAAGCTTCATTCTCATGATAGAGAGCTAGAATCTATAGAAAAAACAATGAGCATCCTTCCAGAAGAAAAATATTTGAATATGAAAAATTCTTGGTTGGAGTTTGAAAAAGGGCAGAGTGCTGAGGCAAGATATGCAAGAGTGATTGACGCATTGGTACCACTGATAAACCACTTGGAAGTGTCAGAATTAAATTATAATCCAGATCATATTAGTTCAGAGATGGTATTAGAGAAGAAAAAATTTATAAAAGATGAGTCTGAAGAGTTATGGAAGTTGACTGAAGAGTTGGTTCAGAAAAGTGTAGAAAAGGGCTTGTATTTATAATATCAATTGGTCCCTACGGATTGGTTTATAGAAGACAAGGGCGTGTCAATTCGGCACGTCTTTTTTGATTTTTCTGTGTTATAATAGAAGTAGTTATATTAGGATTTGAGATGCACACCTCGATGTTTTTTTTGCACTCCCTTGAAAGAGAAATGGTTAGATAGTATGATTAAATTGATTGCAATAGATATGGACGGAACACTCTTAGATAGCCAAAAAGAGATTCCTGCAGAGAATATTAAAGCTATTCAAGAAGCAGCTGCGGCAGGTATCAAAATTGTCCTTTGTACAGGACGCCCACGTTCAGGTATTCTTCCGCATTTTGAGAAATTAGGACTGAGTGAAGAAGAGTACATTATCATGAATAATGGCTGTTCAACTTATGAGACAAAAAATTGGAAGTTGCTTCAATATGAAAGTTTATCTCGCTCTGAGATGGAAGAACTCTTGCAGGCTTGCGAAGACTTTCCAGAGGTGGCTCTAACCTTGACTGGTGAGAAGACTTACTATGTTGTGGGCGATGAAGTGCCTGAGCTAGTAGCTTATGATGCTAGCACTGTTTTCACAGAAGCGAAGGCTAGAAGTTTGGAAGAAATCTTTGCGGAAGGGCAAGTGATTTTCCAAGCCATGTATATGGCTGATTCTGAACCTTTGGACGCCTTCCAAAACGCAGTGCAAGATAGACTTAGTCAAAGCTATAGCACAGTTCGTAGCCAAGACTATATCTTTGAAATCATGCCACAGGGGGCAACTAAGGCCAGTGGACTTAAGCATTTAGCGGAAAAACTTGGAATTGCTCCAGATCAAATCATGGCTCTGGGTGATGCTGCTAATGACCTTGAAATGCTTCAATTCGTCGGTCAAAGTGTTGCCATGGGTAATGCTAGTGACGATATTAAAGAGTTGTGTAAGTATGTGACCTTGACAAATGACGAGGCAGGCGTAGCCCACGCTATTCGTACTTGGGCTTTATAAGAAAAAGACCTTTAGCTTCTATCTGCTAAAGTTTTTTCGATTTCGAATAATGGCAATGAGGGTAGTTAGTGTGATAGTGACGTCAGTGATGGCAGCGGGGTAGGCCTTAATGGTCAAATCGTAAATGAGCCAAAGTAACATATTCTCAATGATGACCCAGCGAAGCCACTGAAGGTTTCGTGTGATGGCAATGGCTAAACTATAAGAGACTGAAGAGATGATTGGCAGATAGCCAATAAGTCCAAGCTGATTGAGATAGGATCCTACGATGATTTGAATAATGATGAGGATGGTCAAGATAGCCTTGGTCATCTTCTTTTTGACCATCAAGCTATTACGTATAATGGAAATACTAATGGTTAAAGCACCGGTATACCCCCCTAGAAGCAGGTTCGCAATAGCAGTAAAAATGTAGTCGGTAATTTGCCAGACGAGCATTTTATGTTTTGATTTTGCAAAAGAAGATATGGCGACACATAGGGCACCTATGGCTGAGAATACTTGTGCTAGAAGATAGACTGTCATGATATAACTTTCAATTTTTGTCTCCATTATATCACAAGGATTCAAGAGATTTTCATCTCTTTTTTTAGAATTTACAGCCCTAATATGTTAGCGTTTACATTAGAAAATGATATAATAAAAGTGTAGAAAAGATTATTCCCTTAAAAGTAGAGAGAACCCAATGTTCCCTTGTGACATAGGTCCTATCTTTACTTTTTGCGATAGACTAGAAATGAGGAAATAATTATGAAAAACAAATTTTCCCAAGCAATCGTGCTTTCCATGGTTACCCTTTCCTCAATGGTTTTGCTGACGGCCTGTTCCAGCCATAAGGAATCGAGTTCAGCAGATAAGACGCCTAAGAGCAGCCAGGTGACCTCATCAAGTAAGGCTAAAACATCCAGTAAAGATAGCGGTAAGACTAGCAAGTCTAGTGCTGAGGTCAAGGAATCTTCGGGTGCAAAGACGGAGTCTTCAAGCACGCAAAGTAGTCAAAAGGCTTCTGCCCCAAGTTCGAGTAGCAGTCAGTCTCAGTCATCGCCTTCCAATAGTTCATCAACTCCCTCAAGCAGTCAGTCACAGGCTCCAAAATCTTCAAACGAGAATCAATCTTCAGCGAGTCAATCTCAAGCGCCAAAGAGCTCAAGTGATAGTCAAGCTCAAGCTAAAACGGATACGCAAGTAACCACCGTGGATATGGATGTGAGTGCTGTAGCGCGTGGTCAGTTTGATAGTATTGCTGGTACTTGGAAGTCCAGTGATGGCAGTCGTCTGGTCTTTAATAACACTAGTCTAGTAGGAGATATCACTGCTCAAGGTCAAGCGACAGTTCACAATTATGTGCACCCGAAAGATAATTATCAAGAGGGCTCAGGTAAGTATGATGCCACCCTCTCAAGAGATAGAGGGGACACTTCTGGTATTGTTGGAGATATTAGCTTTGTCTCTAAAAAGGCAGCTATTTCTGGTCATAGCTATGAACAAGATACCATTCAAGTAACCAGTACTGGTGGAACAAAAGTCTACTTTAAAGAATCAGATAATGTGACGCTACCTAAAGACGTGATAGTTACTGACAATCAACTTTCAATTGATGGTGGTATAGCAGAATCTGGTAGCTACACGCTTACCAAACGTACAGCTGTCAAAAATACTCCTAGTGATACGGCTCCAGTTGAATTTTACTTAGAAGCAGGTGATAAGATTAACTTTGATATGAAGGTTACTCAAGACGGTCATAGTTGGATTTCTTACATCAGCTATAGTGGTGTTCGCCGTTATGTTCAAGTGGATTAATGAGACATCTAGAAAGGTCAGATTTTCTTCTGATCTTTCTATTATTTTGTGGAAAAAGTCTTGTCTATTCCCTAATAAATCGATACAATAGAAAGGTCGGTTTTACCGAAAATTTTTAAATAATGAGGACAAAAATGTGTCAGTAAATTGGCAAGATATTGCGTTTTCTTTCCTCGGTGGTTTGGGGCTTTTCCTCTTTAGTATCAAGTACATGGGAGATGGTCTTCAACAAGCAGCCGGAGATAAGTTGCGCTTTTACATCGATAAGTATACCAGCAACCCGTTTTTAGGGGTTTTGATTGGTATTGTCATGACGGCCTTGATTCAGTCGAGTTCAGGGGTTACCGTTATTGTCGTCGGTCTGGTTTCGGCAGGGCTTTTGAGTCTTCGTCAGGCTATTGGGATTGTCATGGGGGCAAACATCGGAACAACCGTTACTTCCTTCATGATTGGTTTCAAGCTAGGAGATTATGCCCTTCCAGTGATTTTCCTGGGGGCTGCGCTTCTCTTCTTCACAAGCAATAAGAAGCTCAATAACCTAGGTCGTATCTTGTTTGGTGTTGGGGGGATTTTCTTTGCCCTTAACCTTATGGGAGATGCGGTAGAACCTTTGAAGTCAGTTACAGCCTTTAAGGACTACTTGGCAACCTTGGGTGATCGCCCAGTCATGGGGGTTATCATTGGTGCTGGTTTGACTATGTTGATTCAGTCATCAGCAGCGACCATCGGTATTCTTCAGAGTCTCTACTCAGGTGGTTTGCTTGACCTGCAAGGTGCCCTTCCAATCCTCTTTGGGGATAATATCGGGACAACAATTACAGCGGTTCTAGCTGCTCTTGGTTCGAACATTGCGGCTAAACGTGTGGCAGGGGCTCACGTCCTGTTCAATGTTATTGGGACGGTCTTGTGTTTGATTCTCTTGGTTCCATTCACAGCCTTGATTCAATGGTTTAAGTCTGTGCTTGGATTGACACCTGAGATGACCATCGCCTTTGCTCATGGTACTTTTAACATTGCAAATACTATCGTTCAATTCCCATTCATCGGACTCTTGGCTTACCTTGTGACTAAGATTATTCCTGGTGAGGACGAAATTAACAAGTACGAAGCGCTTTACTTGGACCGTTTGCTTATCACACAAGCACCAGCTATCGCCCTTGGTAATGCTAAGAAAGAATTGGTGCACTTGGCATCATACGCCATCCAGTCTTTGGAAGCTTCCTATGCTTTCTTTGCTAAGGGAGATGAAAAATACTTCGATAAGGTTGAGAAGTATGAAACAGCAGTTAATAGTATTGACGAAGAGTTGACAACTTACTTGATTGACATCTCTAACGAATCTCTAAGTGTTTCTGAAAATGAAGTGTTGGCAAGTGTGCTTGACTCTGTTCGTGACTTAGAGCGTATTGGTGACCTTGCAGTTGCAAGTGCAAACCTTTCACAACACATTCATAATAAGGGAATTGAATTTTCTGATACTGCCAAGGCTGAGCTTGCGGATGTTTACAACCGTACTCACCGTATCGCCCTTGATAGTATTCGTGTTGTTGTAGATGACGATAAGGTACTTGCAGGTCAAGTCATCCTTCGCCATGAAGAGTTGGAAAAACTTGAAAAACAATTGCGTAAAACACATACCAAACGTCTTAACAATGGTGAATGTACTGCGCAAGCAGGTATCAACTATGTTGATTACCTCTCACATTACACACGTATCGCAGATCATGCGATTAACCTTGTTGAAAAGGTTACAGAAGGTGTGATTTAATAGAGAAAGTCGAGATAATTTCTCGGCTTTTTTGATATAATGAAAGCGTATTAAGAATATAGAACAATGATGAGAGGTGGTCCTATGACCTATTATATTTCAGCCAAACGTTTTTACTTTGAGAATAAAATCAAGGAAGGGGGCTACCTAGCGGTTGTGGATGGTCGTTTCGGCGACTGGTCGGAAAAGGTACCAGAAGGTGCGGAGGTGCTAGATTACAGTGATTATCAGATTGCTCCGGGCCTTGTGGATACTCATATTCATGGATTTGCGGGTTATGATGTCATGGATAATTCTGAGGAAAGTCTTCTAGGTATGAGTCAAGCCTTGCTTTCAGCAGGTGTGACCTCCTTCTTACCGACAGCCCTAACAGCCCCATTTGAAGAGCTGAAGGCTATTTGCCAAACAACAGCTAATACGGTTGGTAAGGAAACTGGTGCCAAAATTCAAGGGCTCTTCTTTGAAGGACCTTATTTCACTGAAACCTATAAGGGGGCTCAAAATCCTAAATACATGGACAATCCAAGTGTGGAACAATTGAAGGCGTGGCAGGAGGCAGCTCAAGGCAAATTGATTAAATTGGCTCTTGCCCCTGAACGTGAGGGAGTAGCTGAATTTATCCAGGAAGCAACCAAGCAAGGTGTAACTATTGCTCTAGGTCATTCCGATGCCACATATGAAGAAGCTATGGCAGCAGTGGAAGCCGGGGCGTCCGTTTGGGTCCACGTCTATAACGGAATGCGTGGTTTTACGCATCGTGAGCCTGGTATGGTTGGGGCAGCCTTCGATAGTCCAGAAACGATTGGTGAGTTGATCGCTGATGGTCATCATGTGGTCCCTGCAGCTTGTAAGGTTCTTATCAAGCAAAAGACTCCTCAAGGAGTTGCCCTTATTACAGACTGTATGTCAGCGGGAGGACGTCCTGATGGCGATTATATGCTGGGTGAACTTCCTGTCATCGTCGAAAATGGTACCGCCCGTCTCAAAGAAGGTGGTAATCTAGCTGGATCTATCCTACAACTTAAAGACGGTGTCAAACATGTGGTTGACTGGGGACTTGCGACGGTTGCTCAAGCTCTACAAATGGCAACCAGTGTTCCAGCTAAATCGGTTGGGATTGAAAATACTTGTGGAAGCCTAAAAGCAGGTCTACCAGCTGATTTTATCGTCTTAGATGACTCCTTGGACTTACAAGCAACCTATGTTGATGGGCAAAAAGGTTGGGAAAAATAAGAGTATGAGTAGCACTTTCTGATGAAGGTGCTGTTTTTAATTGATTTTTACAAAGGTGTTAGAGTAGTGTAAAATGGAAATACGTTATATTTTACAGGAGGTAATATGTCAAAACGTATTTGGAGCATTGCCCTGGCCTATGTCGGTGTAATGATTGGTGCAGGGGTATCTTCAGGACAGGACCTTTTACAGTATTTTGTTAGTTTTGGAGCCTGGGGACTGATAGGTGTTATAGTTCTAGGGATTTTGCATGTTGGCTTTGGGCGACTCATGATTGCTCTGGGAAGTTATTACCGCTCAGATGATCATTCAGTAGTCCTGGCAGAAATCAGTCATCCTGTGATTTACCGTATTTTGGATATCGCTTTGATTATCACTTGTTTCCTGTTTGGTTTTGTGATGACAGCAGGTGCAGGGGCTAACCTAAACCAACAGTTCGGCTTTCCGATTTGGGTAGGTGCTTTCCTGTGTACAGCTCTGACTATCTTTGTGAGTTTCCTAGATTTCAGAAAAATCATCGGTGTTATTGGAGTTTTTACCCCTATGATTCTGGTTATGATTGCCATGATTTTTGTGACCAATGTTCTAGGGCGTCACTGGGATTTTGCTGAGATGGATAAGGTGTCGCAAACCATTCAATCTCCTTTTCCGAGTATCTGGCTGTCAGTGGTTAACTATTTTGCCGTTTGTGTCATGTCGGCCATAGCCATGGCCTTTGTGATGGGTGGCTCTATTCTCAAAATCAATGAAGCTGAAAAGAGTGGAGCCTGGGGAGGATTCATGGTTGGTGTGATTTTCTTCGTCACGACCTTGATTCTCTTTGCTAACAGTGATAAGATTGCTAGCTCAGATGTTCCTATGTTGGCTATTGCTAAGGAAGTGAACCCTGTCTTTGCGACGCTCTACGCCTTGGTTATCTTTGGCTTGATTTTTAATACCGTCTTTAGTCTCTACTATGCCCTTGGAAAACGCTTCTCAGCAGGTAGTGAGAAACGCCTCAAGTTCTTTGTAGCTACATTTGCCCTTGCTGGCTTTGCTATTTCCTTCATGGGCTTCCGTCAACTGGTAGCAGTTATGTATCCTATTATCGGTTATTTAGGAATGCTGATGTTGGTTGTGTTAGTTGTAGCTAGTTACCGCAAAAAAGCCAAAATTCGTAAGGAAAAGGAAATTCGAAATCATCTCTTGTCTATCGTTGAGAAAGCTTATGATCCCAATCAAGATTTGACCCATCAGGACAAGCAAAAAGCCGAAGAACTTCGAGAAGCCTCAATTATTGATAATGACATTCTCCATGAAGATTCCCATGCACATGTTCGTCAGGAAATGGGAATCAGTGAGAAGGATTAGAATTTTATTTTACAAGTTTCTCTATTTCTGCTATAATACTGACAAGAAAGAAGGGCTTATGGCGTTTTTCTAGCGAGCTTGGGATAGTGAAAGCCAAGTAGAGCAAAGTAGGCAAGTGGCGCTTTCTCTCAGCAAAGAGCTGAGTACAAACAGATAAAATGAAGTAATAAATTAGGGTGGAACCGCGTTTCTGACGCCCCTAGGTCAAACGACTTAGGAGCAGAGACACGGTTCTTTTTGTATCCTGAGTCACAAGAAACTTTATGAATAAGGAGTAAAACATGTCCAAAAAATTGACTTTCCAGGAAATCATACTTACTTTGCAACAATACTGGAATGACCAGGGTTGTATGCTCATGCAGGCTTATGATAATGAAAAAGGTGCGGGAACAATGAGTCCATACACCTTCCTTCGTGCCATTGGTCCTGAACCATGGAATGCGGCTTATGTAGAGCCATCACGTCGTCCAGCAGATGGACGTTACGGGGAAAACCCAAACCGCCTTTACCAGCACCACCAATTCCAAGTGGTGATGAAACCATCACCATCAAACATCCAAGAACTCTACCTTGAGTCATTGGAAAAATTGGGTATCAATCCTTTGGAACACGATATTCGTTTCGTTGAAGATAACTGGGAAAACCCATCAACTGGTTCAGCTGGTCTTGGTTGGGAAGTTTGGCTTGACGGTATGGAAATCACTCAGTTCACCTACTTCCAACAAGTTGGTGGATTGGCAACTGGTCCGGTAACTTCTGAGGTCACTTACGGATTGGAACGTTTGGCTTCTTACATCCAAGAAGTAGACTCAGTTTATGACATTGAGTGGGCTCCAGGTGTTAAATACGGAGAAATCTTCCTTCAACCAGAATATGAACACTCAAAATACAGTTTTGAAGTTTCTGACCAAGATATGCTTCTTGAAAACTTCGAAAAATTTGAAAAAGAAGCAGGACGTGCTTTGGAATTGGGTCTTGTTCACCCGGCCTATGACTACGTTTTGAAATGTTCACACACCTTCAACTTGCTTGACGCTCGTGGAGCAGTATCCGTTACAGAACGTGCTGGTTACATCGCCCGTATCCGTAACTTGGCCCGTGTCGTAGCCAAAACCTTCGTCGCAGAACGTAAGAAACTTGGTTACCCACTTCTCGACGAAGCCACACGCGCAAAACTCCTAGCAGAAGAGGAAGAATAAAAAAGAGTTACAAGAATGGAAAATGGGCAAACAAAGTGAGCCCACATGGCTACCCAGAGGCAAGTCGAAGACTTGCTAAAGGGATAGGCACCGCCGTACTGGTATATGGGTTTTTTTGAAACGTTAGGTTCAAAAATCAGTTGGCTAAATCCACTTTGATGAGACTGTTGGAAATCGATGTGGAGAAGACAGAAGATTTCCCTACAGCCTCACAAAGTTAGTTGGCAACGTCCCCAGTACCTAAGGTGCCTATCAACAAGAAGAATTTTGTAAAGGAAAAAACATGACAAAAAACTTATTAGTAGAACTTGGACTTGAAGAGTTGCCAGCCTACGTTGTCACACCAAGTGAAAAACAACTCGGTGAGAAAATGGCAGCCTTCTTGGATGACAACCGTCTTTCATACGAAAGCATTCAAACCTTCTCAACACCACGTCGTTTGGCAGTCCGTGTGATTGGTTTGGCTAATCAACAATCTGATTTGACCGAAGATTTTAAAGGACCTTCTAAGAAAATTGCCTTGGATGCAGATGGAAACTTCTCAAAAGCGGCTCAAGGATTCGTCCGTGGGAAAGGCTTGACGGTTGATGATATTGAATTCCGTGAAGTCAAAGGTGAAGAGTACGTTTATGTCACTAAGCACGAAGCTGGAAAACCAGCTAAAGAAGTTTTGGCTGGCGTTCCAGAAGTACTTGCTTCATTGACTTTCCCTGTCAGCATGCACTGGGCTAACAACACATTTGAATACATTCGCCCAGTTCACACCTTGATTGTTCTTTTGGGCGACGAAGCGCTCGACCTTGATTTCTTGGATATCCAGTCAGGTCGTGTGAGTCGTGGACACCGTTTCCTTGGACACGAAGTGGAAATTACCAACGCGGATTCGTATGAAGAAGACCTTCGTACCGTTTACGTCATTGCCGACAGCAAAGAACGTGAAAATATGATTCGTGAGCAAATCAAAGCCATCGAAGCAGAACAAGGTGTTCAAGTTCAAATCGAAGAAGGCCTTTTGAATGAAGTCTTGAACTTGGTCGAATACCCAACTGCCTTCATGGGAAGTTTTGATACTAAGTATTTGGATGTTCCAGAAGAAGTTTTGGTGACCTCAATGGAAACGCACCAACGTTACTTTGTTGTACGTGACCTTGATGGTAAACTTAAACCAAACTTCATCTCAGTCCGTAATGGTAACGCTGAGCACTTGGAAAATGTTATCCGAGGAAATGAAAAAGTATTGGTGGCACGTCTTGAAGATGGTGAATTCTTCTGGCGTGAAGACCAAAAACTTAAGATTGAAGACCTCGTTGCTAAATTGGCTAACGTGACCTTCCATGAAAAAATTGGTTCTCTTTCAGAACACATGGCACGTGCGGGTGTTATTGCAGCGTCACTAGCTGAGCAAGCTGGTTTGACTGCAGAAGAAACGGCAGCCGTAGCTCGTGCAGCTGAAATCTACAAATTTGACCTCTTGACTGGTATGGTCGGAGAGTTCGATGAATTGCAAGGAATCATGGGTGAAAAATATGCTCTTCTCGCTGGTGAAGATGCTGCGGTAGCGACAGCTATCCGTGAGCACTACCTTCCGGATTCAGCAGACGGAGCTCTTCCAGAGACTAAGGTTGGTGCTATCCTTGCGCTTGCAGATAAATTGGATACCCTCCTTTCATTCTTCTCAGTTGGCTTGATTCCATCAGGTTCAAATGACCCTTATGCGCTTCGTCGTGCAACACAAGGGATTGTTCGTATCTTGGATGCCTTTGGCTGGCACATCCCTATGGATGAGTTGATTGACAGCCTCTACGGACTTTCATTTGATAGTCTTTCATATGACAATCAAGCAGAAGTCATCAACTTCATCAAAGCGCGTGTGGACAAGATGATGGGACGCACTTCAAAAGATATCAAAGAAGCTGTTCTTGCTGGTTCAAACTTTGTCGTGGCTGATATGCTTGAAGCAGCTGACGCCCTCTCAGAAGCTGCGAAGGCTGATGGTTACAAATCAGCTGTTGAATCACTCTCTCGTGCCTTCAACTTGGCAGAAAAAGCAGATGCTTCAGTAGCAGTCGATGACAGTCTCTTTGAAAATGATCAAGAAAAAGCTCTTGCTAAAGCGATTGAAGAGCTAGAATTGACTGGTTCAGCTAGTGACAAATTGGCTCAACTCTTTGCTCTTAGCCCAGTCATTGATGCATTCTTTGACAATACTATGGTTATGGCAGAAGATGAGGCTGTTAAAAACAACCGTTTGGCCCTTCTTGCAGGTCTTGTAGCTAAAGCTAACGCTGTTGCAGCCTTCAACCAATTGAACACAAAATAATGACCTTCTAACAGGTAGAAAGTAGGTTTTATTATGACACCTGAAAAAATCGCTCGTATCAATGAGCTTGCTAAAAAGAAAAAAAACGAAGGTTTGACGCCAGAAGAAGAAGTGGAGCAAGCAAAACTTCGTGAAGAATACATTGAGGGCTATCGTCGCTCAGTTCGTCACCATATCGAAGGAATTAAAGTGGTTGACGAAGAGGGTAACGATGTGACACCTGAAAAACTACGTCAAATACAACGTGAAAAAGGTTTGCATGGTCGTAGCCTTGATGATCCTGAATCATAATAACGATGTACAAGGGTTTGGAATTTTTCCAAGCCCTTGTTTTGAAGTATAAAATTCTGAATATTCTGTATAAAAATTGACCAATTATTTCAAAAATGGTAAAATATAAGTTATGTTAAAAAATGGCATGATTCAATGAGTCGTGCTCAATAGAATTGGAGTGAAAAAAATGTCGCAAAAGCAACATCATAAAGACGACGACAACCAGACTGAGAATGGGATGGTGCGTGGTCTTCAAAACCGTCACGTCCAGCTGATTGCCATCGCTGGTACAATCGGTACAGGTCTCTTCCTTGGAGCGGGGCGTTCCCTTTCCCTAACAGGACCTTCAATCATCTTAGTATATATACTAACTGGTATCTTCATGTATCTTATGATGCGAGCGATCGGTGAGATGCTCTATATGGATCCTGACCAGCACACCTTTATCAACTTTATTACCAAATACCTTGGTAAGGGCTGGGGATTCTTCTCGGGTTGGTCTTACTGGGTATCACTAATATTCCTCGGGATGGCAGAAATTACGGCAGTATCAACCTATGTTCAATATTGGTTCCCAAGTTGGCCTGCCTGGCAGATTCAGATTGTCTTCTTGATTATCCTGAGCTCGGTTAACCTGATTGCGGTTAAGATTTTCGGGGAAGTTGAGTTTTGGTTTGGGATGATTAAGATTATCACCATTCTTGCTCTTATCGCAACAGGTATCTTTATGGTAGCAACCAACTTTGAAACCCCTGCTGGACATGCTAGCCTTGCCAATTTTACACACGGCTTTCAGATGTTCCCTAAAGGTTGGGTAAGCTTTGTTATGACCTTCCAAATGGTTTTCTTTGCTTACCAAGCCATCGAATTTGTAGGGATTACAACATCCGAGACGGCAAATCCACGTAAGGTCTTACCAAAGGCAATCAAGGAGATTCCAATTCGTATTGTCATTTTCTATGTGGGTGCCCTCATTGCTATCATGGCTATCTTCCCATGGCAAAAACTTCCAGTTAATGAATCACCGTTCGTAACGGTCTTCCAAATGGCTGGTATCAAGTGGGCAGCAGCCTTCATTAACTTTGTAGTCTTGACAGCAGCGGCGTCATCATTGAACTCAACACTTTACTCTACAGGTCGTCACCTTTTCCAAATTGCTAAGGAAACACCAAATAGTAAAGTCATGAAAGCTTTGAAGCTAGATACTTTGTCACGTAATGGTATTCCTTCACGTGCCATCATTGTTTCAGCTATTGTAGTATGTGTTTCAGCCTTCATCAATGTCTTGCCTGGTGTATCTGATGCCTTCGCTTTGATTACCGCATCATCATCAGGGGTCTACATTGCCATCTATATCTTGACCATGCTTGCTCATCTCAAGTACCGCAAATCTCAAGAGTTTATGGCAGATGGATTCCTTATGCCAGCCTACAAGATTCTTAATCCATTGACTATCCTTTTCTTCATCTTCGTCTTTGTTTGTCTCTTCTTGCAAAAGTCAACAGTTGTCGGAGCTATTGGGGCAGCCATCTGGATTGTCGTATTTAGTATCTATAGTAACTGGAAACACAGTAAATAAATCAATTTAGCTCACCTTTATGGTGAGTTTTTTGTTGCAAAAAAGGACACAAGGTGTCCCAGTTATTAGTTATGCAATACTTTCTTGATTTCCGTGGTGAAAGAAGCCACCTAAGAGGCCCTTGCTACGATGAAAAATAGCAGGCTTATGATCGTTGTGTGAACGACCATTAACATCAAGTTTAGCCCATTCAAGAGCCTGGTAGGCATTTCGGTCTGAAACTGTAGATGTCCCAATATAGCTATAAATACCTGCCTGAGCAAGAATAAACCCTTGTAGTTGACGAATATGCTCATCATTGAGTGCTTCAGAAAAATGGATTTTAACTGTCTTATAAGTCAAGGCTTGGACAGACTCAACGATAGGTGATTCTGCTAGGAGGTGCAAAAGTTCTTGATGCTTAGTAAAGTACTTATCATAGTCCATTGGAAGAATGATAGTATGGGCAATCCAATCTTCCAAGTTGGCTTTGGCTTTCTTACTGAGACCTTTTGCTGTGATACTGAGATTATCTATATTGAAAGGAAGCTGGTCGATGTGAGCAGTGTTCGAACCATATGCCTTTCTGAAAAGCGGTGTACTTGATAGAATATGTCCAGTAGGGGAAATAATAGCCAAGGCAGTTTCCTTGGTTTGGTAACCAAGCTTGTGGCATTCCATGCTAGCGTATGTATCTTTAAATTCAATAATTGCTCTTGTTTTCATCGTGTAACTCTCTTTCTGTTAGTTTATAAACTAACAATAGTTTATCATGACTTATGCTCTTGGTCAAGAATTTACCTCGAAAAACAAAAAACAATTATGTAAGGGTTTGCAAAAATGTTTGGACTCTGATAAGATAGAACCATAGCAAAAGGATTGTTACTGGTCAGCAGGCAAAACCTAGATAAATACGAAAAACTAATGGGAGTAGTGTATGCTTATCCCAATTGGTTCTTGGTATTTATTTAGGTTTTTTTCGTTGAAAAAGCCTCAAAGAAAACTAGAATCCTAGACAAGAAAGGAGCCCTTATGGCTAAATATACTGAATTAGCTGAGGACATTCTCAAACACGTTGGTGGCAAGGAAAATGTCAATAGCTTGAAACACTGTGTGACACGTTTGCGCTTTGATTTGAAAGATGAATCTAAAGCAGATGATGACTACCTTAAGAACCGTGACGGAGTTGTTACTGTTGTTAAGGCAGGTGGACAATATCAGGTGGTTATCGGTAACCATGTGCCTGATGTTTATGCTGAGGTTCTCCAAGTTGGTGGTCTTCCAGCAGGTGGAAGTCTTGATCTTGATGAGGGGGATGCACCAAAGGGAAATCTCTTTGACCGCTTTGTATCTTTGGTATCAAGTATTTTCCAACCTTTCCTTGGGCCTTTGGCTGCAGCCGGGATTATCAAAGGAATAGTCGCTGTCATGGCAGCATGTGGCCTGTCAGCTGCAACAAGCCCTATGTATGTCATCCTTAATGCGGCGGGGGATGGTTTCTTCCAGTTCTTGCCAATCTTGATTGCCTTGACTTCTGCTCGTCGTTTCAAGGTTAATGAGTTTACAGCTATTGCGATTGCAGGAGCACTTGTTTATCCTGATATTGCTACGCTGGTGACTGCTCTTCAGAAAGCTGGTCAAGGTCATGTTCTAGGAGTTATTCCATTTGCGCTTCCTGCAGGGGGCTACCTCTCAACTGTAATGCCTTCTATCTTGGCAATCTGGGTGGCTTCATACATTCAAAAATTCTTTACTAAGATTACTCCAGATGTCATTAAAGTCTTCGTAGTACCTTTCTTTACATTGCTCATTACAGTACCATTAACATTCTTAGTGGTGGGACCAATTGCCAACACTTTCTCTGATGTATTGACAAGTCTTTTCCAAGCGATCATGAACTTTAGTCCGATTGTCTTTGGTCTTGTACTTGGTATCCTATGGCAAGTCTTGGTTATGTTCGGAATGCACTGGGCGCTTGTTCCCCTTGCTATCTTAGATGTGGCAACAAACGGAAGTTCTACGATTCTTTCAGCAGCTATCCTTCCATGTTTCACGCAAACAGGTGTATTGGGGGCTATCATGCTTAAGACAAAAGAAGAAAAAGTCCGTATCATTTCTATGCCAGCCTTTGTTTCATCTATTTTTGGGGTAACAGAACCTGCTATCTATGGGGTGACTCTTCCAATGAAAACACCATTCTACATTTCATGTGGTGTTTCAGGACTTATGGGGGCTGCCATGATGGCCCTAGATATTAAGACGTATTCGATAGGTGGTCTGGGTGTTTTTGTCTTCCCAAGCCTTATTGGACCGGATGGTAACCTTTCTAAAGTTATCTTTGCCATTATTATTGCCATTGTGGGTGGTGTTCTTGCCTTCCTCATCCAACTCTTTGTGCAAGTACCAAATCTATACGGTGGTGGAGCAGCTAAGGTTGAGGAAAAAGCTGAAGAAGCTGCACCTGCTCCTAAAGAAATTCAACAAGAAATTATTGCGAGCCCACTTATCGGGAATGTTGTCCCACTTGACCAAGTTCCTGACCAAGTCTTTGCCTCAGGAGCTATGGGTAAAGGTATCGCTATTGACCCTACTGATGGGGTAGTGGTCGCACCAGCTAAGGCAACTGTTAATTTAGTCTTCCCTACTGGTCATGCGATTGGTTTGACAACTGAAAATGGTGCAGAGCTTCTCATTCATATTGGTATGGATACTGTTTCTCTTGCTGGTAAAGGCTTCAAGACCTATGTGGAAGCAGGTCAAGTTGTAGAAGCAGGACAAAAACTTATCGAATTTGACCTAGCAACTATCCGAGAGGCTAAATTACCAGTTATCACGCCAGTTATTGTGACCAATACAGCTGACTTTGATGATGTCTTAACGACTAAAGAAGCTCGTGTTAACACTGGTGACTATCTCCTCACTGCTGTTAAATAAAAAGAAATCCGAGAATCAACTTCTCGGATTTTTGTTTATTTTGTGACTTTAAGTCCGT
>NZ_KV832459.1:0-85332 GCF_001837455.1 Streptococcus sp. HMSC068F04 | reverse complement strand
GGAGCGAAACGGACTTAAAGTCACAAAATTAGACACAACAAAAGCCATCGCTTGATGGCTTTTGTTTATTTAGTTTGCTCAAAGCGTAGGTGTACAATTACTTTGTCACCATAACCGTTACGCTCCAAATCTCGTTGCAAACGGTATGAAATATAATGCTCAGCAATATTGATAAAGCCTGCTTCCATGAGACGATTTTCAACCAATGACTGAATCATGTTGATGGTTGGGCGTTCTACCTGAGCATCTTGAAGATCAAGCACTACTTTTTTCGTCACTTGAGCAAGGTTTTGGCGCCAAGTATCGTCGAGAACATACACAGTCTGTGCTGCTTTTAAGATGGCTTGGTAAATTTTATCAGGATCAAATTCAGCAACTTGACCATTACGTTTAATAATTTGCATGGCTACCCTCTTTTCATGGCTTTTTCTTTTATTATGCAGAGAATTTACATATTTGTCAAGTGCAAATCCCTGAAAGAGCTATCCATACTGCTTATTACCAGAATTTAGAAATGTAAACTGGTTTGCCATGTTTATCAAAGGAAAGCGTTGCAGTATAGGAATCTGACTCATGGTGCCGCATATAATTAGCGATTCTTTTATCACCGTTTATCAGGTGAATGTCATAAGTCTGCCCGTCAGAACTTTCAAAGTGAGCATTAATCCTAGCACTACTCGTTTTAGACCCAACATGACTAATATCTATTTGTTCAACTTTGCCATCAATGGTTTTAGCTATAGGTCCTCCATAATCCTTGTAAATAGTGACGGTAGCTAAAACATCCTCAACCAAAACATAGGTCATTCCGAAAATAAACAGATAAACTATTGGGATGACAATGAAAGATAATTTACTTTGACAAAACTTTTCCTTCTGCCAAGCCCAGATATCTTGAGGTGACATGATTAAAAACTTCTTAACATACTGATGAACGAGTAACCTATAGACTAACACTAAAAATGTTAATTGTCCCAAGGGATAAGCAAAACTGGGTAAGCCATCAATAAGTACATTGACTTTATCAGATTCAAAAGTGTAATGTCCCCATACCCCGTCAAAGAACTCTAAAAACAAATTATCTCCTTTATGTAATATCGTCTAATCACTTAAAAATCCATCTTCTCAGATGGATTTTCTAACTATTAACGTACTTCTGCTTTAACTTTTTCAGTGAGAGCTTTAGTAATTTTTTCCATGTATTTGGCAACTTCTTCATCTGTGAGGTTGTCATTTGGATTTTGGAAGGTAAGGCTATAAGCCATTGATTTCATACCTGCACCAAGTTTTTCACCTGCGTAAACGTCGAAGAGTTTAACGGCAACCAAGCGTTTGACTCCTGCAGAGTAGATAGCATCCAGAACTTCTTGATGAGTTATTTCTGCCTTGAGAAGAAGGGCAATATCACGTGATACTGCAGGGAATTTTGTGATTTCAACAAATGGTTGATCTGGTTGCAAGGCAGCTTCTACAGCACTAAGGTTAATTTCAGCCACATAAGTCTCAGGAATGCCATAGTTTTTGGCAGTTTGTGGGTGAACTTGACCAAGGAATCCAATCGTTTGACCATCAAGCACAATAGCAGCTGTACGACCTGGGTGCATGCTTGCTAGGTCTTTTGTTGGTACATAGTCAACTGAAACTTCAAGTTTATCAAAGAGTGCTTCAACAATACCTTTGGCATAGAAGAAATCAACTGGCGTTGCTTTGGTTTGGAAATCTTTTTCAGCTACAAGACCTGAAATAGCGAAGGCAAAGGTATTGATTTCATTTGGCAATTCCTCTTTTGGATTACCCTTTTGTTCAAAGACCTTACCGATTTCGTAAATGGCAACGTTACTATTCTTACGGTTAACATTGTAAGCAACAGTATCAAGCATACCAGAAACCATATTCTGACGGAGAGCTGAACGGTCAACAGTCATTGGCCACATCAACTCAGTCAAATTACTTGGTGTCGCAGCAAATTCAACGGCTTTTTCAGGTGTTGTCAAAGCATATGAGATGATTTCAGTCAATCCAGCACCTTCAGCAATGCTACGAACCTTACGGCGAAGTGCTTGTGTTTCAGTCAATTCACCGGCTGTTCCTGCTGCTTCTGGAAGTGTCGTAGGCAATTTCTCGTAGCCGTAGATACGTGCAATTTCCTCAACCAGGTCTGCTTGGATACTGATATCCCAACGACGACGTGGTACAGATACTGTGAATTTATCGGCATCACCTGTCAATCCAAAACCAAGTTTCGCAAAGACATCTTCAATATCTGCAAAAGTCAATTCTGTACCAAGGCGAACATTCACATAGTCAAGACTTGTAGAAACTTGAACTGGCTCTGTATCAACTGATCCCGCTTGAACACGGCCTGCAAGCACCGTTCCATTTGCCAATTCTTGCAACATTGCTGCAGCAAAATCAAGCGCTTCAAGGACAGTATCGTTATTGATACCTTTTTCAAAACGTGATGATGATTCTGAACGAAGGTTGAGACGACTACTTGTCTTACGAATTGATTTACCATCAAATACAGCAGCTTCGAGAACAACATTTTTAGAATTGTTGTCAATTTCAGTTGAAGCGCCACCCATAACACCTGCTAGGGCAACTGGTTTGTCAGCAACTGTAATAACAATATCTTCAGTAGTCAATTCACGTTCTTCACCATCGAGAGTCACCAATTTTTCACCCTCACGGGCATCACGGGCAACGATTCGTGAACCTTCAAATTTGTCCAAATCAAAGGCGTGCATTGGTTGTCCAAAGTAAAGAAGAACATAGTTTGTCACATCTACCACATTGTTGATTGGACGGATACCAGCATTCATAAGAAGGTTTTGTAACCATTGTGGACTTGGTTGAACAGTAACATTCTCAACCACACGGCTAGCATAAGTAGCCACTTTATCGCTTTCGATAGCTACTGAAATCTTATCAGAAGCTGGCTTGCTGTCTTCTGTGACTGTTTTTTCTGGGAAGTGAACAGATTTACCATAGATTGCAGCGACTTCATGGGCCACACCACGCATAGAAAGAGCATCAGCACGGTTAGGTGTGATTGACAATTCGATGATTTCATCATCAAGGTCGAGATATGGGAAAATGCTATCTCCAGGTACAGCATCTTCAGGCAAAATTTGGATTCCATCTGCAAATTCCTTAGGAATAATGCTATCTGGAAGTCCAAGTTCTGCCAAAGAACAGATCATACCGAGAGATTCCATGCCTCGAA
Organism: Streptococcus sp. HMSC068F04; assembly: GCF_001837455.1. Taxonomy (NCBI): domain Bacteria; kingdom Bacillati; phylum Bacillota; class Bacilli; order Lactobacillales; family Streptococcaceae; genus Streptococcus; species Streptococcus sp. HMSC068F04. The sequence continues at coordinate 82,106 of NZ_KV832459.1, read as the reverse complement.
TCTTCCCTTTTTTAATTTTGTAATTGTCCGCAATGCGTGCACCAGGAATGGCAACAATTACCTTGATTCCAGCAGTGACATTTGGAGCTCCACAAACAATTTGACGTGGACCTTCAGCATCTCCTGTATCTACTTGACACAAGTGCAAGTGTGTTTCAGGCACATCTTCACATGACAAGACATGACCAACAACCAATTTAGACAAGCCTTCAGCAGGTGTTTCAACACCCTCCACTTCAATACCTGTCGTCGACATTTTTTCAGCGAGTTCAGCAGTGGTAACATCCACATCAATCAACTCTTTTAACCATTTATAACTAACTAGCATAATAATGATACCAAGCCCGTTAATAGCTCTCAGCAAAAATAGGAAAGGCAACGTTGGTGCATCAGCACCTAGGAGCCTTTATCTTTTTTGCCCAGAGCTTAGGGCGGGTTCAAATCCTTTCTGTATAATTAGGAAGAAAACATTTAGATTCAAAAACAACTAATCTCGAACTTTGAGGTCGTATTCAAATCCTTTCTGTAAAATTATCAGTTCAACTGATAAATGAGAGAAGAATTTAAACCTCTACTTAGGGCGGGTTCAAATCCTTTCTGTAATTTAGGAATATGTATAGCTAATATAAGAGGAAGACGAACTGACACGTTTAATCGCCCTATAAACTCCTCTCTATCAACTTAATAATAGGTTTATAATTTCAATTTTAGTAACCAATCGCAATCCACTTTACCATCACCGACCGGAAAATTGTGTTCTGCAAATTTTTCAAAGCCATATTTATCGTAAAAAATCTGTGCTTTGAAATTTCTTTCCCAAACACCCAACCAGGCCCAATCACAACCTAGATCACGGGCTTCCTGCAATGCAAATTCAAAGAGTTGCTTACCCAAACCCATGCCTTGAAAGGCCTGACTGATATAAATACGCTGAATTTCAAAGGCATTGTCTAGGTGCTGCTCTGTTTGGGCAGAAGCAACATTGGTCTTTAGAAAACCTGCCTTTTCACCATCAACGAGAATGAAAAAGTATCGCGATTCTTCATGAGTGATTTCATCTAAGAGAACTTCTTCAGAAAGTGCCGTGTCGAAGTAACCTTGCAACTGGGCCTCGGTGTTATCATGAGCAAAAGTCTCTCTAAAGGTGTCTTCGGAGATAACTTTTAATTCTGCTACTTCTTCCGGAAGAACCTGACGAATAACTACTGACATGACAACCTCCTAAACCTTATTTAAACTGTTCTGAGAAACGAACATCCCCTTGATAGAAACCACGGATGTCGTTGATACCATAGCGAAGCATGGCAATACGTTCTTGACCAAGACCAAAGGCGAAACCTGAATATTCTTCAGAATCAACACCTGACATCTCAAGCACTTGTGGGTGAACCATACCAGCACCAAGGATCTCAATCCAACCTGTCTTTTTACATACGTTACATCCTTTACCTCCACACTTGAAGCATGACACGTCAACTTCAACTGAAGGTTCAGTGAATGGGAAGTAAGAAGGACGCAAACGGATTTGACGTTCTGCACCAAACATTTTTTGAATAATCATCTCAAGCGTTCCCTTAAGATCACCCATTGAGATGTTTTTACCAACGACCAAACCTTCGATTTGGTGGAACTGGTGGCTGTGAGTCGCATCATCGGTATCACGACGGAAAACACGTCCTGGTGAGATCATCTTAAGTGGACCTTTAGAAAAATCGTGTTTATCAAGTGTACGAGCTTGAACAGGACTTGTGTGTGTACGAAGCAAAATTTCTTCCGTAATGTAGAAGGTATCTTGCATGTCACGCGCTGGGTGGTCTTTAGGCAAGTTCATACGTTCAAAGTTATAGTAGTCAGTCTCAACTTCAAAACCATCAACGATTTGGAAGCCCATCCCCAAGAAAATGTCTTCGATTTCTTCAGCTGTTTGGCTAAGAATATGACGGTTTCCAAGTTTGACTTGGCGTCCTGGAAGGGTTACGTCAAGACTTTCAGAGTCAAGTTGTGCTTGAATTTTAGCCGCTTCAACAACTTTAGCTGCTTCGTCAAAAGCTTCAGTCAAAACGTCACGAACTTCGTTGACCATTTTACCAACTTTAGGACGTTCTTCATTAGGAAGGTCTTTAAGCCCCTTCAAAAGATCTGTCAAAGAGCCTTTTTTACCCAAAACTGCAACACGCAATTCCTGTAATTCTTTAGAGTGTTCACCACGCATTTCAGCCAATTTAGCCTGCGTTGATGTTTTCAACTCTTGCAATTGTGTTTGTAAATCCATGAGATTCCTTTCTGATGTAACAATTTCGAATCGCAAACAAAAAAACCACATGCCAAAACTCCAACCCGGAGCGTTGACACGCGGTACCATCCGTTTTTATCTGGTTACCCAGACCTTGATTCGCCAGTCGTTTTCATGAGTGAATTCGCCAAACTTCCCTTGAGGAGGCTTCCAGTCCATGGCCCCCAATCCCTGTCAATTTCCATAAGGTTACTAGTCTCTACGACTTCTATTCAATTACTATCAATTTTACCAAAAAAACAAAAAGCTTTCAAGAGCTGACAAAGAAACCTTTAGTTAATGCCAAAATGGAAAATATGTCTAAGATAATTGACATACCTATATAAACGTGCTACAATTATGTCAGATAAAGTTGACATAATTAATAAATTGCGACTTACAGCAACACATTAGCTTGTCTTTCAGAAGGAGGCCCATTATGAATCATGTCAGGGAATTTAGAAAGAATATGGGGCTTTCGCAATTAGAACTTGCAAAGTCTATTGGCGTTTCCCGACAGACTATTAACATGATCGAAAATAACAAGTATAACCCAACACTGGAGCTCTGTCTAAATCTAGCTAAAGCACTAGACACAGATCTTAACAGTCTCTTTTGGGATGGAAATTGCGAATAGAGATATAAGATAGAAAGAGGTAAATCATGATTAAAGAAACTTTCACTGACAAACTCATTAAACGTTTTTACGGTATTACTGGACCTTTAGATGAACAAAAGCGCCAACAGGTTGATCGAATGGGTAACATAGCTTTCGTAGTTCTTTTCTTTACCTTACTTTGTGGTAATTGTATTGCCTTTCTTATAGGCTTTAAGTATCCCGAACTTGTAGCTCGTATTTATCCTATCCTCCTCTTGATTATCATTCTGTTAGTTAGCAGCATCCTTACTTATAAGTTAAAGATAAGTGCTGTTAATGCTTTTGACGAGGAAGAACTGACTGAGAAAGAAAAAAAACAACTTAAGCACGTGGGGCTTAAGTCAGGTTTATGCTTTGGGATTAGCATGTTCTTAGGCATGCCCCTAGTTCACTTCTTAGTTGACAATAAAGACTATTTGACAGAATTATTCTCAATCCGTAATATGCTATCAGGCATCTTTGAAGCTATCTTTTTTGGAGCTATCATGCAGGGCTTAGTTAATGCTGGTATCAAACAAGCCAAATCTCAAGCTGAAAAAGATGACCAATAAACTCAAAAGACAAAGAAAAAATCCAGGTTTCCCAGCCTGGATTTTTTGCTCGAAAGAAGACTTCTTAGACTTGTATACGCGAAGCCTAAAATGTGTCCAGAAAATCGTATCTTAACACATACACTATAACTAACTTCAAAAAACACCATATCCCCATATGACATTTCCTTAAATATTGTAACATGTCAGTAGGAAATGACAAGTCGCCCTCTCTCTCATAAACCCTAAAATCCTAATCATAGTCCTTGTTATGCCATTTTACGCAATCGATTGCGTAATTTTGAAAGCGCAAACTTAATTATTTTCTGAAAGTCCTTGCAAATTTTTTGAGACTATAAAAAAAGATAGTGATAAAGCTATCAACTATCTTTCATGAAAATATAATCTATTTTTAGTCTAAATCAAGGTCTTTCAGTTTGACCGAAACGATTTTCGAGACACCTGATTCCTGCATAGTTACCCCATAAATAGAGTCTGCTGCAGACATGGTTCCCTTACGGTGGGTAACTACAATAAATTGACTGGACTTGTCAAAACGATTAAGGTAGTCACCGAAGCGTTTAACATTGGCTTCATCCAAAGCCGCTTCTACTTCATCAAGGATAACAAATGGAATGGTTTTAACACGAATGATGGCAAAGAGAAGGGCAAGAGCTGACAAGGCCTTCTCACCACCAGACATAAGGTTAAGTGATTGAATTTTCTTACCTGGTGGCTGCACAGAAATTTCTACCCCAGCCTCTAGGAGATTGTCTGAGGTCAAAATCAAGTCTGCTGAACCTCCACCAAACATCTGGGTAAAGGTCTGTTTAAAGCTTTCTCGGATAGCCTCAAAGGTTGCTTTAAAGCGTGATTTCACTTCATCATCCATGTCATTTATGGTATTCAGAAGGAGACTCTTAGCTTCGAGCAAATCATCCTTTTGTCCGTTCAAGAAATCAAGACGTTGCTTAACCTCTTCAAATTGGGCAATAGCATCTACATTGACCGGACCTAAAGCTTTGATTGAACGCTCAAGACCTTGCAGGTTCTGGCGTGTTTGTTCGACATTGTCAAGAGGGCTAGCCTGACCTTTGGCGACTTCAAGTGTCATCTGGTAATCTTCAGCCAACTGGGTCGCAAACTTACGAAGCGATTGACTAATCTGACTTTCACGTTCTTCCAAGCGAGTCTGCTGACGAATCAAGTCCTCGTTACGATTGCCAGCTTTAGCCAAACGCTCCTCCAAGTCTTCCAACTGACCTTCGTAATCTTGCACCTGAATCTTGGCACGGACAAGAGCTTGTTCCAAATCGTCCTTACGTTGAACAGCTTCTTTATGCTGTGCTTGCAAATGCGGAAGACGGTCAATTTGGTCATCATTGACCTGGTTATTAAGGAGGGCTTTAAGACTATCCGATTCCTTCATTAACTCAGACAAGTCGGCTTGAAGACGATTGCTCTCTGTCTTAGCAAAACGCAATTCTGCTTGCAAATCACGTTCCTTCAACTGAAGTTCAGATTGCTTGTCTAAGAGAACCTGTTTTTGTTGGCCAAGAGCGTCTTTATCTTCCTTAATAGCCTCAATACGGTCGTTAATGGCTTCACGCTTGGATGCAATTTGTGCTAACTCTGCTTTAAGTTGTTCAGCCTTATCTTGAAGATTTGCTCCATCAGTTCCCTGAGAATCCTGTTTGAAACTATCCACTAGGGTTTGATTTTTCTCCACATCAGACAAGGCTTGTTGGTGTTCTAGGTCTAGTTTTTGCTCCTGAAGACGAGCATTTTCACCATCTAGCTTAAGGTCTTCTAACTCTTTCTGTAGAGCCTTACGTTTGATTTGGAGGGCTTCAACTTTGGCTTCACTATCACTTAATTGAGCCTTAATCTGGTTAATTTCAGCAGTCAATGCATCCAGTTCAGGCTTGATAAAGAGGTTATTGTTTTGTTTGTTGGTACCACCAGCAAAGGCACCACCGGGACGAATCTCAGACCCGTCAAGAGTAACCATACGTACTTGGAAACGAACAGCTCGAGCTGCTTTATTAGCATTGTCAATGGTATCAAAGATTGCCGTTACCCCTAGAAGGTTTTGGAAAATATTAGATAAACGGTCCTCATAGGTAACCAAATCGGAAGCCAAACCAATAAAGCCCGGTGCATTGGCAAGACTTTGAGCAAATTGTCCATTAAGTTGACGTGGTTTGATGGTTGTCAACGGCAAGAAAGTTGCACGCCCCTGACGATTGCGCTTCAAGTAGTCAATCGAACGCTTAGCAGCCGCTTCATCCTCAACAATAATATTTTGCCCACTAGCCCCCATAGCGATTTCAAGAGCCGTCTGATAGCGCGTATCAAAGGTCAAGTGTTCACTAACTGCACCAATAATTCCTTGAATGGATTGGGCGTTTTGAAGGACAGCCTTAACCCCTGCATAGAAATTAGAATGATTTTTTTGAATAGATTCAAGACTTTGACGACGGGCATCTTTACTCTTAAGGTGATCCATGAGGTCAAACATCTGCTTTTGAGCCTCTTGATAGTCCTTATCAAGAGTTTGATAAGCCTGAGCCTTTTCTTTGTAGATATTTAGAAGGTTTTGAAGACTTGCTTGGGCCGCTTGATAAGCTTTTTGGGTTTCGCTAGCCACTTCCTGAGCGGAAAGCAAATCAGCCTGAGCTTGTTTAAATTCTTCAGCTTGTGCCTCAAGCGCTTGTGTCTGACTGTCCATGTCGTGAGTGACCTGAGTCAAACTGTTGGAAACCTTAGCTTCCTCCTGCATCAGACCAACATAGTCCTCACGCAATCGTTCAATAAGCGTATCCGGGTCATCAGAAAATTGCTCCAGTTCTTTTTGAATAGCAATCAGCTCCTGGGCAAGGCTATCCAACTCAGCATTCAATTCAACTTGGCCTTGATTAACCTTATCGAGTGCTGCCTGAGCTTCTTCTTTCAAATGCTCTAACTCACTGAGACGAGCTTCAGTTTCTTCTTTTTTCTCTGAACGCTGCTGACTCTCCATGGTATAAAGATCAATTTGACGCTCAAAGTCACTAATAAGACGTGTGACATCCACCAAGGTTTGTTGGTCAGAAGAAATTTGTTCTGAAATTTGATGGCGTTTTTGTTTGAGTTCTTGATTCTCAGTCTCAAGGCGATGGCGTTCCTCATAATAGCTGGTTAATTTTTCCTTGACCGCTGCCAAATCCTCTTGGGTCTGGCTCAAATCAGATTTACCAACTTCAATATCGTGGACCAAAAGATTAAGCTGAGTCTGTCTACGTTCCTCATCTAATTCCAAATAACGTTTGGCAGTCGCAGCTTGCTTTTCAAGCGGTTTAACCTGACCGTCCAGCTCGTAGATGATATCTTCCAAACGATCAAGATTATCTTGGGTTTGATTAAGCTTGCTTTCCGTTTCTTTCTTACGTGTCTTATATTTGAGAACCCCTGCGGCTTCTTCGAAAATAGCGCGGCGTTCTTCAGGTTTGGCATTAAAAATAGCCTCAACACGACCTTGGGAAATAATAGAAAAAGAATCACGCCCCAGACCGGTATCCATGAAGAGGTCATGAATATCACGCAGACGAACCTTACGACCATCAATCAAGTAATCATTGTCACCGTTTCGATAAATGTGACGCTCCACACGAATGGTTTCACCAGCACCCGCGATAAAGCCATCACTATTATCAAGAGTGACTGCCACTTCCGCATAGTTGAGAGCCTTACGAACCTCTGTTCCTGCAAAAATAACGTCAGGCATCTTGCCCCCACGCAAACTCTTGGCAGATGATTCACCCAGTGCCCAGCGTAGACTCTCTGTAATATTTGATTTTCCCGATCCATTTGGACCTACAACGGCTGTTACTCCCTTGTCAAAGACGACTTGCGTCTTGTCCGCAAAGGATTTAAAGCCCTGCATTTCAATTGATTTCAAATACATGCTTAATTTCCTAGTTGTTCAAGGGCAGCCTTAGCCGCTGCCTGTTCAGCTAATTTTTTAGATTTTCCAAGACCTGTGCTGAGCTCCTTACCATCAACAGCTACCTGCATAGTAAATTCTTTGGCATGAGCTGGTCCAGACTCATCGATAACGGTATAAGTAATATCAACCGTACCATTGACCTGAAGACGCTCTTGCAAGGCTGTCTTATAGTCTGTTACGCGGTCAAAGTTCCCCTTTTCAACCTGAGGAATCATGACCTGATTCAAGAATTTCTCAACTGCAGGCAACCCTTGATCCAAATAAAGGGCACCGAGGAAGGCCTCCCAAAGGTCACCAAGGATAGTGGCACGTTCACGTCCACCAGATTTTTCTTCCCCTTTACCAAGACGGATATACTGCTCGAAACCGCAAGCCTTTGTAAAACCTGCTAAACTTTCTTCACGAACGATAGTACTGCGCATCTTAGACATTTCCCCCTCTGGCTTATTAGGGTAGCGTTTGTATAGATAAACAGAAATGACTAATTGCAGAGCCGCGTCTCCTAAAAATTCCAAACGTTCATTATGTGAAATGTTTAGGAGGCGGTGCTCATTGGCATATGAGGTATGGGTAAATGCTGTTTCTAAGAGGTCTTTTTGGCTGAAAACAATACCAAAATCCTGCTCAAGTTTTTGTTCAAGTTGATTCATGAAACTTCCTTTCTTTTTAAGCACACTAACTATAATTATATCAAAAAAAGCCAATTTTCATGATAGAAAACTGCTTTTAGACCCTATATCAGCTTATTTTGTGAGATTTAACCTATTCAACTAAAAAAAGCTGAGCAAGCTGCTCAACTTCATTTTCTTAATAATCTGGACGAACGACACCTGTAACTGTCTCACGTGTTGCTTCGACATCTTCTTCAAGGACAACCTTGATGATACGTTTGGCTTCTTCTGAAGTACATGCAACCAATGGCAAACGAAGTGGTCCAACTTCGAAACCAAGATGGTTAAGAACAGCCTTAACAGGTGCAGGGCTTGGTACTGAGAAGAGAGCGTTAACTTTAGGAATGAATTTACGTTGGATAGCTGCTGCTGTCTTGAGATCACTATTTTCAATAGCTTCAAGCATAGCATGCATCTCATCTCCATTTGTATGAGAGGCTACTGAGATGACACCGTTAGCGCCAAGGTTCATAGCGTGGAAGGCATCCCCATCTTCACCAGTATAAACTAAGAAATCTTCAGGTTTATGTTCGATGAGGTAGGCCATATTAGCAAGGCTGGTACATTCTTTAACACCGATGATATTTGGATGTTCAGCCAAACGAAGCATGGTATCAGGAGCCATTTCAACAACCACACGACCAGGGATGTTGTAGATAATAATTGGCAAATCAGAAGCATCCGCAATGGCTTTGAAGTGTTGGTACATACCTTCTTGTGATGGCTTGTTGTAGTAAGGCACGATTGCAAGACCAGCTGCGAAACCACCAAATTTAGCAACTTCTTTAGCAAACTCGATAGAGTCACGTGTATCGTTGGTACCGACACCAGCAATCAATGGCACACGTCCATTAACAATTTTCTGAACAGCCGCAAAAAGTTCCAACTCCTCATCGTGAGTAAGTGTTGGACTTTCAGCCGTTGTTCCCGCCAAAAGAAGAGCTTCTGTATGGTGGGCCAAAAGATGCTCAATCAATTCTGGAAGGGCATCATAATTGATAGAGCCATCTTCGTGGAAAGGTGTAATAAGGGCTGTGATCAGTTTGACATCTCTTAATTGATCAATTGACATAATATTCTCCTTCAACCGTTTTCTAATCCTTTCCATTTTACCATAATTTTGACCAGACAGACAGATAAGTTGACAATTTTCTGAAAACGTGAGGACTGACTATTTCCATTTGATGGCTAATAAACAAAAAAACAGAGAGAAGTCTCTCTGCTTTATAGGATTCAGCTTGATTTAGTATTTGAATACAACAATAAATCCTTACTGATTTCTGTTTCGCTCCCTATTTCAATTCAAATTTCAATTCTGAAGTTGGGCGAACCAAACCACGTTCGTGGAGTGTTTCTGCGATTTGGACTGAGTTCCAAGCGGCACCTTTAAGGAGGTTATCTGAAACAACCCACATGTGGATACCTTTTTCAGCATCCAAGTCTTTACGGATACGTCCGACAAATGTATCACGTGAACCTACAGCATTAACGGCTTGTGGGTAGACTTGGTTAGCAACGTCGTCTTCAAGGACTGCACCTGGGAATTCTGCAATAGCAGCTTTCACTTCGTCAATTGGTGCCACTTCTTTTGTTTCAATGTAGACTGACTCTGAGTGAGCTGACAAGACTGGAATACGCACACATGTTGCTGATACGGCAATGCTATCGTCTTCCATGATTTTCTTAGTTTCGTTTGTCATCTTCATTTCTTCGTAAGTGTAGTCATTTTCAGTGAAGACGTCGATTTGAGCCAAGGCATTGAAGGCGATTGGGTAGTGTTTCTTATCACCACCACATGGCAAGATTTCAGCTTTAACATCACGTGGGTTAACACCGTCATTCAAAACTTCTTTCAACTCACGTTGTGTTTCAAGGATTGCTCCCATACCAGCACCTGATACGGCTTGGTAAGTTGAAACGATGATACGGTCCAAGCCCCATTTTTGACGAACTGGCTCAAGGGCAACCATCATTTGAATCGTTGAACAGTTAGGGCAAGCGATAATACCGTTGTGAGCATCAAGCGCATGTGCATTGACCTCAGGTACAACCAATGGTACATCTGGGTTTTGACGGAAGTAAGATGTATTATCAACGACTACTGCACCAGCTTTAACAGCGTATGGTGCGTATTTAGCAGAGGTAGATCCACCAGCTGAGAAAAGTGCAATATCTACACCTTCAAATGCGTCTTCAGTCGTTTCTTCGATAGTCACATCTTGACCTTTAAATTGCAAGACTTTCCCTGCAGAACGTGCAGACGCAAGGTAGCGAATTTTATCGATTGGAAGTGTTGATTCTTCCAACATTTTGATCATTTGAGCACCAACGGCACCTGTAGCACCGACAACAGCAACTGTGTATCCCATAGTAAAACCTCTTTCGGAATTTTCTATCAAATTAGTTTAGTGAATCTATTATACTACGTTTAAGTCCAGTTGAAAAGGGTTAAAAGGCCAAGAATAAAGAAAAAATCCCCTACCAAATGGTAAGGGATAGGAGGCATCTTTCGATGAGAGTAGCAGGTTCACACAACTACTCAAGGTCCGCTCCTGCGTTACAATCTAATGTAGACCTCCTCAGCGCAAAAGGCTCTAAAGAGCCAATCGACTCATCGCATGTTTCTATTCTAACATAATGAACGACAGAGTCAAGTCATGAATACCATGGGATACTTATCTTAGCCATTTGGATTACTTTCCATCATCATGACCATCTTTATAACCACGTAGGTATTCTGTTTTTTCTGAACTTGTTGTAAATTTGCCAAAAAGAGTTGATTCCTTTGAGTATGAATCATAATTATCAATGCCTTTTTCGGCATCCGCAAAGCCATCTTGGTAGCCCTTGGTATAAGCCTTATTATTCACTTTTGAATGGTATGAATTCCCATAGCGATGATAAGAACGTCGACTCATATACATCCAGAACCAGGGATTACGGATGACATCTTGTCGGTAATAACGGTCACGGGTTTGATAGTCGTCATTATTGTCAAAAATACTTTTAGCCTGGTCATCTGAGAAATCATCATTTTGTTTGGAATACTTCTTGAGTGTCTCATCGTCACTAACCTTTGCACCCGATTGAAAGTTCGAACGTTCAGAGTCATTTAACTCAGGAGCTGACATCTTAGGCTTTGTGTATCCTGAATTTGTATCCGATTTTGACTTGCTAGAACTGTTACTTGAAGAAGACTGACTGTCTGAATGGCTCTGACTGCTATTTGATTTGGAGCTAGAATCAACGTCTGAACCCGAACTATGCGAGCTACTAGAACCGTAAGTCTTACTAGATCCATCGTAACTGTCATGATCACTACTTGACTTGTAACTCTTACTAGACCCACTATCAGATTTATACCCTTTTCCTGAATTACCATCAGAATGATGTCCCTTGTTAGAGCCAAAACCAGATTTAGATCCACTTCTGCTACCTCTACTTGAAGAGCGTGAACCACCACGTCTGCTTCGTAGAGCGGTGATATTTTCAGAAGTTTCTTGTGCTTTAATTTCTTGTGCCGTTGATAAAATTAGTCCTGACACCAAGGTCAACCCTAAGAGAGCCATTGCTTTTTTCATTAAAAAATCCCCTTATTCATCTAATGGTCTTATTATACCATAGAACAAAAAACGGGGAAAATTATAAAGAAAATTACATCAAAGGTCCAATCAAAGAAAAGAGATAGCCACATAGACGATGAGCCATAGGCATTTTCGACAAACTTTCCAGAGTGACTTCCTCTGAGAGAGCCTGGGTTTTCTCAAAATCTTGTTCAATCTTAATCACTTCCAGATTTTTGTAGAGATAAACCCCGTCTTCAAAATTTTGATAGAGACTTCGATAGTCTGTGTTAATGGTACCTACCACAGCTTGTTTGGCATCAGAAACATAAACTTTTGCATGGACAAAACCTGGAGTATAGCGGAAAATACGGACGCCAGCATCCAAGAGCACTTTAAAATATGTCGTCGCAATATCAAAGGCATACTGTTTATCTGGAATCCCTGGCATAATGATCCGAACATCTACACCTCGTCTGGCCGCAAAGGTCATGGCTCTGACCAATTCATCATCCAAAATCAGATAAGGCGTCATGATATAGACATAATTAGTTGATGTATTCAGAAGATGTAAATAAACATTTTCGGCAACCTTGTAGTAGGTCAGCGGTGAATTGCCATAAGGGAGTACAAAGCCCTGACTCTTTCTTTGTTGAGGTTTTTCTTGTAGATAGTGCTCCATATCCGTTTTATCTTCTATTCCAGTCACTGTCCACATGGTCAAAAAGAGAGCTTTTAGCGTTTGAACTGCTGAACCATCTAATCGAATGGCCGTGTCCTTCCAATGACCAAAGCGTTCTCGTTTATTAACATACTCATCAGCGATATTAACGCCACCAGTATAACCAACTTGACCATCAATCACTGTAATCTTTCGATGGTCTCGGTAATTGTAATAGGTTGATAGAATGGGCTTGACTGGTGAGAAGGCCTGAGCTTTTATCCCAACCTTGTGCAAGCGCTCGATATAATCATAGGACAAGGTGGTCATCTCATTCATTCCATCAAACATGACACGAACGTCCAGACCTGCCTTGACCTTCTCCTCCAAAATGGCTAAAATCTCGCCCCACATGATCCCTTCGTCAATAATGAAATATTCTATGAAGATATAACGTTCCGCCTTTTTCAAATCCTCCAACAAGGCTGGAAGCATGTCATCTCCAAGTGGAAAATAGGTAACCTCTGTGTTTCTGTAGATAGGAAACTGGGCTGGACTATGCTCCAAAAAATAAGCTAATTTCTGTAATTGACGATCACTTTGGGATAAATAATCAGCAACTCCTGGATCGGTGCTTAGATAGTCGGATGCCTGCACTGTAGCATCCTCAAGCTGCTTCTTCAAGCGTCTTACACCCAAATCAGCTAACGAAAAATAGAGCAGAGCCGTCCCAAAAATTGGAAAGAGGGCAATGATAATCACCCAGGACAGTTTGGAACGAGAATCCATGGAACGATTGAGCAAGTAAAAGAGGGTAAAGACACTCAACAAGTGTTCCCATAAGATAATGGATGGGAAATGCTCTTGTAGGCTGAGATATGAAAAGACAAGAAAGGCCAATTCCAGTAAGAAGAACAGGAGAATAGGAACCTTTCGGTTAAGTAGAATTTTAGCCCATCTGGAGGGCTTTTGGGGTAACAGTCTAGCACTTTGTTCTTGAGTCATATAGGCTCCTTTCGTGTAGGGGAGACCATTACAACTTTCCGGTCTCTTTCAGTAATTTTATTAGTATCATTTTAGCCTATGAAAAAGGCAGGGATAATTAGCCATTGCGATTATGATTGGCGTGATTTCTACTTTATTTTCCTAACAGGGCCGTCTATTGTCTTTTGCATCCAGACGATATCATGCCATTGCTCAAACTTGTAGCCAACTTTTGGAAAATGGGCAACTTGAACATAACCGCGTTTTTCATGCATGGCAATACTGGCTTCGTTAGGAACTGCAATGCAGGCTAGAAAACGCAAGAAGCCTCGTTTTTTAAGTTCCTCCTCTAGGGCATCATAGAGCTGGCTTCCCAAACCTCGACCACGTGCATCTTCATGAAGATAGATAGACAGCTCTGTCGTCCAATCATAGGCTGTACGAGCATAATAGGTTGAGGCATAAGCATAGCCTAGCACTTGGCCATTCTCTTCCGCTACTAAATAGGGGTATTTTTCAATCGTCTTGCTAATGCGTTTTTCAAACTCTTGAACACTGGGAACCTCATATTCAAAGGTAATAGCTGTCTTCTCGACATAGGGTGCGTAGATGGTCTGGATAGCTTGTGCATCTGACAAGCTGGCTGGACGAATGGTTAACATCATTTTCTCCTTCGACTTCATTATCTTTATTTTAAACTATAAAAAAAGAGGGCTCAACCCTCTTCTAACAGAAATTGTCACTACATCAATGGCGCAACTAATCTGGTCAATAAGCCTAAGCACTTCTGGTGAAATGGTCGATTTTTAACATCAGCCATGCTGACTCGGTGACACTTGGCCATTGTCGCTTGGAAATCTTCCTCAATACCAACCACTGATGACGTCCTGTAAAGATAGGTCGCACACTCAAAGTGATGATAAAGACTACGGTAATCTAAATTAATCGTTCCAACAACAGCTCTACTATTGTCACTCACAAAGACCTTAGCATGAACAAATCCAGGTGTGTACTCGTAGATTTTAACTCCGGATGCCAAAAGTGTTGGGTAGTAAGTCTTAGCTAGGTAGTAAGCTGACTTTTTATCAGGAATACCAGGCATGATGATACTGACGTCTACCCCACGCTCAGCCGCAAACTTCAAAGCATGCAGTAACTCACCATCTAAAATAAGATAAGGTGTCATGATATGAACAAAATCACGCGCATGGTTTAGGATATCAATATAAACATTCTCACCAACCTTATCCTTATCAAGTGGGATATCTCCGTAAGGGACAACAAAACCAGGAGTATCGAAGGTCTCATGTTCGACCATATAGGGTGTCACATCCAGTGTTTCATGAGAGTAAGTCCACATCTGAAGGAAGAGGACTAAGAAAGTGTCGACTGCTGGCCCCTCAACCATAAGTGCGGTATCTTTCCAATGGCCAAAACGCTCAATTTTGTTGATGTACTCATCAGCTAGATTAACCCCACCTGTAAAAGCAACCTTACCATCAATCAGCAAGATTTTTCTATGGTCACGGTAGTTGTAATAGGTAGACAAGAAAGGCGTTACAGAGGCAAAAACACGAGATTGAATGCCAATTCTCTCCAAACGTTTCTTATAGTCGAAACTTAAGGTTGAAAATTCATTCATTCCGTCATATAGGACTCGCACTTCCACCCCTTCTTGAACCTTTTGTTTCAAGATGGCTAGGATTTCACCCCACATTTCACCTTCACCAATGATGAAATATTCCAAGAAAATGTACTTCTCCGCTTTAAGAAGTTGCTTCTTCATTTCCTCAAACTTGGCTTCACCACTTGGAAAATAAGTTGTCTTCGTGTGACGATAGACAGGAAAATGCCCATTCACATTTTCAAGATATTGGACCAAGTTGTAGTTGCTCGTGTGACGTTGCTTAAGCTCTTCGAGAGCCTGATCATCCTGTTTCAATAGGCCAGAACTACGATCAATATTGCTCTGAATCGCACGCTTCATCCCTGTATAGCCTAAATCTAGTTTGGTATAGGCTAGGAGTAAGGTTCCAATAATAGGGAAAGGTAAGACAATCAGCAGCCACGTATTAACAGCCGTTGATTCCATATCACTTTGAAAGAGATAGATGATGGCCAGAATACGGAGGACCACTTCCGTTACTTGCAAGTGCACCCTGTACTGTCTCAACCATAAGTATGACATGGCTACAACAACAAGCTGTAGTAAGATGATTAGGAAGATAATCGTGGCACGACTAAAGATACCTCGAAGAAAGCCACGACGCCCCCTATCATAAAGACGTTCAATTTTAGCTTCGTTTTTAATAGCAAGACTCCTTTCCCTTTTTAATTATTCTTATTATAACAAAAAAATGGCTTAATGAATTTAAGTTTCTTTAATTGTTATCTTCTCCTAACTTATCCAATAGAGCCTGGGCTACTTTTTCTGGAATGCCAAGTGCTTGGATATCCTCAACGGTAGCTTTTTGGATAGCTGTCATAGACTTGAAGTGTTTGAGAAGTTTTTGTTTGCGCTTAGGTCCAAGCCCCACCACGCCATCAAGTTTGGAGCTAAAACTATTTTTACTACGAACTTGACGATGGAAGGTGATAGCAAAACGGTGAACTTCATCTTGGATACGGTGAAGAAGGAAAAATTCCTCGGATTGACGTGGCAAATCAATGACTTGCAAGGGGTCCCCAAAGAGCAATTCGTTGGTTTGGTGCTTGTCATTTTTCTGAAGCCCCGCAACTGGGATAGAGAGATTCAATTCATTGCGTAGGACATCCTTGGCCACATTGACCTGACCTTGACCACCATCCATGATAATAAGGTCTGGTGGCGTTAGCCCATCGCGTTTGACACGACTATAACGGCGACGAATGACCTCACGCATGCTGGCATAATCGTCAGGTCCTTCAACCGTCTTAATCTTGTATTTGCGGTACTCTTTTTTATTGGGTTTCCCATTCTCAAAGACGACCATGGCTGATACAGGACTCGTTCCCATGATGTTAGAGTTATCGAAGGACTCGATGCGAACCGGTGTCGGAATTCCCATGAGTTTGCCTAGATTTTCAATGGCTCCTTGGGTCTTGGCTATATCTTTTTCAAGAAGATCAAATTTTTGAGTCAGACTGACACGGGCATTTTTCGTCGCCAGATTAACCAACTGCTTCTTCTCTCCACGTTGAGGTTTAAAGACCTTGACCTCATCTCCAACTAGAGCTTCGACAGACTCTTGATCAATGTCTCCTGGAATGAAAATCTCCCTAGGCTTAAGATGACGACTATCCAGATAAAATTGACCCATATAGGTTAGAAAATCTTCCTCAGCATCATTATAATAAGGGAACATATTGACATCACGCTGAATGAGTTTTCCTTGGCGAACAAAGAAAACCTGAACACACATCCAACCCTTGTCCACGTAGTAACCGAAGATATCACGGTCCTGCATGTCCTGACGGATAACCCTTTGCTTGGTCCTCAGCGTCGATACCGCCTCAATCAAATCACGATACTCCGCAGCACGCTCAAATTCCATCTGGTCAGACATATCCTTCATCTTGGCCTTAAGCTGATTAACGATTTTATCATCATGACCGTTTAGGAAATTCTTGACATCCTCAACCAAACCTTGCCAATAGTCCTCAGTGGTGTGACAGATGGTGTGGGCATTACATTGTCCGATATGGTAATAGAAACAGACCTTATTGGCCGGATTTTTACATTTCTTAAAGGGGAAAATACGGTCCAAAAGCTTCTTGATTTCATTGGCTGCACCAGAGTCTGGGTAAGGACCAAAATAGAGACCGCCATCCTTCTTAACCTGGCGAGTAATCAAGAGCCTTGGATAGAGCTCCTTAGTAATCTTAATAAATGGGTAAGACTTGTCATCCTTGAGGCGGATGTTGAATTTGGGCATGTTCTCTTGGATAAGATTAATTTCCAAAAGCAGGGCCTCAATATTGGACTCGGTTACGATAAATTCAAAATCTGCAATCTCAGATACCAAAAGCTCTGTCTTGGTATCATGACTTCCACGAAAATAGCTACGCACACGATTTTTTAGATTTTTAGCCTTACCGACATAGATAATATTGCCGAATTTGTCCTTGTGGAGATAGCACCCCGGGTTGTTTGGGAGCAATTCCAACTTATGTTTAATCAGATCATTCATGCTTTCATTGTAGCAAAAAAAGAGCTGAAAAGCTCTTAATAGTCATAGGTAAATACAATTTGAAAAGTGGCCTATTTGCTCAAAATCGTCAAAATTTCTTGGTAGTTTTTGACTTGATAGGTTGGAACAGCTGGAGTCTCATTAACCAAACCATTTGGATTAAACCAAATGCTGTCAATTCCTGCATTATTACCACCTTGGATATCAGCGGTTAGACTATCACCAATCATGAGGGCCGAATCGGGATGAAAGTCATTTACCTGATCCGAAATTTTTTCAAAAAAGTCAGTAGACGGTTTGTGGGCACCCACCTCATCTGAGATGAAAATATCATCGAAGAATGGCAAGATGCTTGAGGCTTGCAGACGACCTCGTTGGATATAGCTAACACCGTTAGTGGCTGCATAAATCTTGTGGCCTCGGTCTTTAACATTCGATAAGAAAGCATGGGCCTGAGGCAACTCCTGCCCCTGTTGGCTCAAGAAATGCTGGTAACGGCCAGCTAAGTGACTGCCATCAACCTCCTGTCCAAAATGCTCAAAAAGACGTGAAAAGCGCGTGCGAAGCAACTCAGGCTTAGTGATTAAACCATGATTAAGATCCTCCCACATGGAACGGTTCATGGGGATATAGTGATCCTTGTAAACTTTAAGATCTCGTGAAGCCACCCCAGCCTCTTCAAGAAGGTAGGTCAAAGCCAAATCCTCAGCACGGTCAAAATCTAGGAGGGTGTGGTCAAGGTCGAAAAGCAAATGCGTGTAGGTCATTGCGTATTTACCTTGAGATATTTTATTCATCATTTCCTCTACCGTTTTTCAATAAAAGTCCAAGAATGCTAACTATAACCCCAACGGTAGCACCAACTGTTGCACCTTTTTCCTTAAGTTTTTCTATCTTCTTTGCTCTACAAAACTCACATTTTTTATATTTATAGTCATTATGTAAAGGTTTCCTACAAGATTTTGATTTACAAAATTTAGTTTCCGTCAATTTCTAATACCTCGCTTCCAATGTTAATCGGTAAATTTAAAATTGTATCTTCAAGAACAGGTACCCTATCACTCCAGTAATTTTCTACTGCTGGATCTATCATATCTAACCTTTCTAACAATTTCGGATTACTTAGATAGGTTTCTTTTAGGAAATCACCAAAATAATTCAAACATTTTTTAGCAGCGTTAGGCTCACCAAGTTCAATATATGCCATAGTCTCTGATAATGAAACCATATTAATTGCCATTAATCCTTCTCTAAGTTCAGACATCCGTGTTTCAATATCTGTTGTTTTTGATCCTTTAAAAAATTTACCAACTGTTGTTTCAGGCTCTTCTTGAATAAATTCCACATTCGATTTTTGACTAAGCATCAAGAGATTTCGACTATCCTCTGCATCAGATATTACTTGCAAAAGTATAGAAGTTTTAATATCTTGATTTTCAACTTCTCTGGCCTGAAATAGCTTCTGTTGGCAACTATAGGCTAATGCTAATCTATCATTTTCTTGCCCCTTTCTTACATCTCCAATTGCTAGTTGGATGGTCTGAACCTGCTCAGCAATTTTAGCAATTTGCATTTGAGTAGAATAGTTCATAACAGAATGTGTTAATTCAGGAGTTAGTTTAACATTTTCTAAAGGAATAGTGGATACTATTTTACTGGTTTTCGGATTTACTAGAGTTGCCAATAATGAGCCATCTTTTTTTGTCATTAGTTTTAACGACCCATCTGCTAACGCTCGTTTTTGTTCCGATGATAGAACTGCCTGGAATGATGATTCAGGAACAGCTGATTTCACTGCTTCAATAAATGATGGAGCAGTATACAAGCATTTTTCTATATGCCCAAATATTGTTTGTGCGTTTTTTTGTAATGGAGTTGCAATCTCTGAAAGTTTCCCTAAAAATTTTGATGGACTAGTTTCATATCCTTCAATAATTTCATACGCATCATCATCTGGACCAAAAAACAAAATATCGTTCGACAAACCGATACCTCACTAAAGTACAATTATTCGCAATCATTGTATCATAAAAAAAGTAGTCAGTCATAAACTTTCTGATAATGAAATGCTAACACAAAAGGGCGACCCGCAGGCCGCCCTCTCAGATTTATGAAAAATAAGTATTGCTTACTTAATAGACTGCTATTATATCCATTGAAGCTTAAAGAAAGCTTAAAGTAGGTTATTTTTTTGATTCTATAGATTTTTACTTAAACAGCGAATCTCTTTAATTCGTGGTATACTGAAATACAAGATTAATCAAACGAGGCGTGTTATGAAAAATTTAAAATTTCAATCCGTTTTTGACATCATCGGACCTGTCATGGTCGGGCCTTCCTCTAGTCATACTGCAGGAGCTGTTCGTATTGGCAAGATTGTTTCTGCCATCTTTGGTGAGACACCGACTGAGGTAGAATTTCAACTTTATAATTCCTTTGCCAAAACCTATCGAGGTCACGGGACTGATGTGGCTCTAGTGGCTGGTATTTTAGGTATGGAAACGGACGCCCCTGACATTCCACGCGCTCTGGATATCGCATACGAAAAAGGCATTAAGGTCTACTGGAAAATTAACAAGGATAGTAATGCGCCACATCCCAATACTACTCGTATTACCTTAAAAAATGATAAAAAAACCATTTCTGCCACAGGTGTTTCTATCGGTGGAGGGAATATCCAAGTAACTGAACTCAATGGTTTTGCGGTCAATCTCAAGATGAATACACCGACTCTCATCATTGTCCACCAAGACGTTCCAGGAATGATTGCCCTTGTCACAGATATTTTGTCGCGTTATGGCATCAATATCGCCCAAATGACTGTTACTCGGGAAAATGCCGGTGAAAAGGCCATTATGATTATCGAAATTGACTCGCACCAGTGTGATGAGGCCGTCACTGAAATCGCTAGAATTCCTCATCTACATAATGTCAACTTTTTCAGCTAAGAGGGGGATTGCATGTTTTACACTATTGAAGAATTAGTTCAACAAGCTGACCGAGATTACCAAGGCAATATCGCCGAGCTCATGATTGCTACAGAGACAGAGCTAACTGGACGGGAACGGCCTGAAATTCTAACTCTGATGACTCGAAATCTCGAAGTGATGAAGGAGTCTGTTCAGGCTGGTTTGTCTCCTGAGAAATCACCAACTGGCTTAACTGGGGGAGACGCTGCCAAACTGGATGCCTATATCAAAAATGGAAAGACCTTGGCTGATTCTGCAGTTTTGGGTGCTGCAAGAAATGCCATGGCAGTCAATGAATCTAACGCCAAGATGGGCTTGGTTTGTGCCACACCTACTGCTGGATCAGCTGGTTGTCTACCTGCTGTTCTAACAACAGCTATCGAAAAACTAGACTTGAGCGAATCACAACAATTAGATTTTCTCTTCACTGCTGGTGCATTTGGTCTAGTCATCGCAAATAATGCCTCGATTTCTGGTGCCGAGGGAGGCTGCCAAGCCGAAGTCGGTTCCGCCTCTGCTATGGCTGCTGCCGCTATTACAATAGCTGCTGGTGGAACACCTTTCCAAGCCAGCCAGGCCATCTGCTTTGTGCTTAAGAATATGTTGGGACTCATTTGCGACCCTGTAGCCGGATTGGTTGAGGTCCCATGTGTCAAACGTAATGCCATGGGAGCAAGTTTTGCCCTAGTAGCTGCTGACATGGCCTTGGCGGGTATCACATCGGCCATTCCAGTCGACCAGGTTGTTGACGCGATGTATCAGGTTGGTTCAGCCATGCCAACTTCCTTTCGGGAAACTGCTGAGGGTGGCTTAGCAGCAACTCCGAAAGGAAAAGCACTCGCAAAAGAAATTTTTGGGTAATTTTTAGTAAAAAACAAAAAACTTAGAAGCTTTCATACTTCTAAGTTTTTTCTTCTTACATAGCCTTTTCAACGTTTTGATTTTAGCTGAATAGCCATTTTGTTAAAAAGTGCCATGTTTCTTTGGCAATACTTGCAAGGAAGGTTGTGAGACTAAATGCGTTGAATTTTTTGAGGAGGTTCTCAACTAGTGGAGTGACAGTCTTAGGTGTTTCCACTGGAGTGTTACTTTCTTCTTGCTTACTAGTATTATCCTGAGATGAATCTGGCACTGTGTTTGTACTGTCGTGACCATTATTTTGTCCAGTTGGTTCAGGCTCTGGAGCAACCTCAGGCTGATGCTCAGGTTCCACTGGTTTATTTTCCGGATTTGGCTCTGGCTGAGGATCAGGTTTGATTGGTTCGTCAGTAGTGTCACTGCTTGTGTTTGTCATTTTTTCAGTTACGAAGAAGTTTTTGAATTCTACTGCTCCATCCCAAAGACCGACACCTACATGGGCTTGATTGAAGTAATTATCCACAGCATCAAATTGATGATGGAGCACTTCCTTGCCATCGACATAGACTGTCATGGTGTCCTTGCCTTTCACAACCTTGACATGGTGGTACTGACCGTCATTGATAGCCTTATCCAAATGAGCTTCAGCGATGGTTTCACCACCAAAACGGAAGAGACGAACAGTGTCGTTGTCAGCAAATTGGACTGAGTAGGCACGACCAGGTTCTTCACGTTCCGCAGCTACAAAGAGGTTGACCAAACCATGTTGGTATTTGACATCGATATCATAGTCAAATTGCTTGAAGCCATTGCTTTCATAAGCCATGAAGAAGTCATTGGCACTGACATTGCTATCGTAAAGGGTGTCGTCATCAATATACCAATCACCAGTGACAGCTTTCAATCCTTTAAGATTGGTCGCAAAATTGTTGAGCGTAATAGCAATATTAAAGGTCTTGGTCAATGATGGGTTTTCAACTGAAGTTGCTGTGACAGTGAGATGACCTTTGTGAAGAGCTTTGAGAGAAAGTTTATTGTCATGTTCGGTATATGACACCAAACTTGGATCACTAACTGTCCATGTCACATCTTGCTCTTCAGAAGCAGGTGCGAGGTAAACCTGCAAGTCCTTACTTTGTCCAACTTCAAGAGCCAAATGACCTGCAACTGTGGTGTTCATGGCAACAGCCTTAGTGACTTCCTTCTTGTCAGTCCAAGTACTCTTAATTGGGTAGATAGCAATATTTGCTTTGGCTGGACCACCTTCAACCAAGACACTAGCGCCAACAGCTCTTGGGCTTGGGAAAATCTGATTAGCACCAGCTACCGTATTTCCCTTAGCAAAGACTTCCACACTCGCACGGTCCACATAAAGGTGCAAATCAATAGAACCATCTTCATTGCGAGTCACTTGTTGGCTGTTAACCTTAGCAAAAGCATCGGAAAGGATTGTTCCAGATTGGCTACGGTCAATAGACAAAGTTTCCTTAGTTAAATCGTAAACGACTTTGGTAGCTTGACCATCACCGACGCGAAGATTAAATCCAACTGCTGTCGTGTCCTTACCTGGTACAAAGTGAGAAACCACTTCATAAGTGTCACCTTTGAAATCTTTAAGCAGTTCATTGTCAGAAGCCACTGTGACATTTTCAAAATATTGAGCATTGTCTGTATCACGAAGGCTTTCGTAGGTTTTGACAGGGGTTTGGGTCAAGAGGTAACGGTCGCCTGATTTGACCAAACCAAGGTCAAGGTTAAGGTTAAAGGTACCATTAAATTTTTGACCTACAGTATCTGCAACCAGATTGCAATAATCTTCCCAAGTGTTCATCCAGTTGATTTCAGTCAATTGTGGGATGTTTGGATGGTCAGCTGTCCCAAAATCATGAACATAATAGGTCATAGCAGCATAGGAATCCTTACCAAAATTCATGATTTCGTCATGGTCTTGGTAAACATCATCAGCTACAAAGGCCCACTTGCCATCTACTTTTTTAAAATCACCAACCTTGTAAGAACGACCACCACGTGAGAGGACCCATTTGAGTGCACCATCATTGGCCACAATCGGATAAAGGTCAGGACATTCCGTATGCAAATCCTTATAGGTTGTTTCCACTTGCCAGTTCTTCAAGTCTTGTGAAGAATAAATGCGGAGTGGACCACCTGCAAGGACCATAAACCATTGGTTATCCCAACGGAAGACCTTAGGGTCACGGAAATCTTGGTTTTGAAGTGGGTCCTGAGACCAGTCAGCAACTACCTTGTCATATTTTTGCCAAGTTCTCCCCTCGTCCTCACTATAGGCAATCTCAATCCGTTGCCCATTACCATTTGAAGTGATAATAGCTACTAGGCCACCTTCCGGAGATTTGAAGAGGCCGGAGCTATTGGTACTATCAACCACGACAGAGCCTGAGAACATGTGACCTGTTGCATCTGGATAGAAGGCTATCGGCTCTTCATCCCAATGTAGCAAGTCTCGGCTTGTCGCATGGGCCCAGTGCATTGGCCCCCATTTGGTATCATCGTAAAATTGATAGAAGAGATGGTAACGTCCCTTGTAGAAGACCAAGCCATTAGGGTCATTAGCCCAGCCATCCTTGACAGAATAATGATACTGATCACGATAAAGCTCATTGTAGTACACATCATCACTTTGTCTGCGGTGGATATTAACACGATAAGTCAAGGTCACAGGACGGCCTAGTGAATCAGTCATACTACTTTCAATAATAAAGTAATTGGCACCTACAGCCACTGGCAATTGTGAAATATCTGTGTAGACATTTCCCTTGGCATCCTCTACCTTGATAACAGCATTTGGATTATGCTTAGTGATGTCAAAGCCTACTGTCTCAGCATTGTGTCCCACATATTGGATATGGAGTGGTTCTTCAGAGAAGAATTGGGCTTGTTTTTCAACAGAACCTGTCTTTGAGGTCACCACAAGATTGTCAATCAAAGGAAGACTGGCATCGTCGAGATTAACATAGCGGGTATTTTTGAAAATGACATTGGCATTCCAATTAAGAAGTCCAAAGTAACCTTCTGGAAGGACTTGAGGTTGGCCCTTGTCACTCTTTTGAAGAACAGCGTCACCTGTACTTGCGACAAGCACATCATTGACATAGTAAGATAGCCACTGATTAGCCGCAACTACTCTAAGATTGTAGGTTTCATCAGCAGTTGGTGTCACATCTTTCTCATCTACAAGTTGAATATCATGATTATTGACCCAACGCCAAAACTTAACCTTATGGTTACCAGAGTCTACGTTGACCCCGTACATATTTTTATCGCTACTATCATTGTTACCACGGAAAATGAGGGCAGCGGCACCACCAGCTTCCTTGAAGGTCACATCTGTTGAATAGATAAAATTCTTGCCCTCGGATTGAGAATAAAGGAAAGAGTCTCCCTTGTCTTTGGCTTCTGAATGAATACCGTCAGCCTGCATTTCCCAGTGGCCATTTTGGTCTGCGGTCATCCCTTCAAGATTGGTAACCGCTTCATTATTAGGCAAATCCGTTTTTTCCGCTGTCACATGAACAGGACTGGTGCTATTCGTTACAACTGGAGAGTGGTCTTGATTGGTCTGATTCAAATCGGCTTCTTGCGTTTGGTTAGTCACTTTCTCAGCCACACTAGCCTGTGTTTGTACTTCTTTTGACTGGTCAGGGCTAGGCTGAGTGGGATTCTCTTGAGCTGTTTTAGCAGATTCGGAAACAAGAGACTGGCTCGGCTCTACCACTTGGGGGACTTCCTTGGTCGTGCTAGGTGCAAGCTCCACTTGAGGGGCAACTTGATGGTCAGTTTGAGTTACCACTTCTTGAGGTGTTGGGCTCACAGTTGCCTGTTCCACTTGGTCCGCATAGACAGGACTAGCCAGGGCCAAACCTACAAAACTTACCAAGGCACAACCATAGACCCAAGTTTTCCCACTTTTACGCATAAACCAATTTTTACAAACAGTATCATTCATGACTCTTCTCCTTCTTTAGAGTAACATTAAATGTTAACTCATTTTTCATGAAAATTCAAAGTCAATACATTCACCTTTATTAATAAGCCTATCAAAGTTTCCGGAAATATCTCTAGGATTTACATTAAAACGGTAAACGCTTACTTTTAATATCATTATAGCACTATCGTCTGAAAATGTCGCATTTTTCTATAATATTTTTCATATAAATGAAAAACTTCCGAATTTGCCATTCGAAAGTCTCATACTTATGCTTAATCTGAGCCTGTTAGCAGGCTATTTCCAATAATACCAATGGTTACAATAGCAATCCCAAAGAATCCCAAAAGGCTAGGTAGACTATCTCCGAGGAAGAGGCAACCCCCCAAGAGGGTAAAGAGAACTTCACCAGCCTGAGTGGCTTCAACCACTGCCAGTTGCTTATGGTTATGCTTAACTAGATTAGTCGCCTCGAAGAAAAGCAAGGTTGCGACAACCCCAGAAAAGACAGCTACAATTAAAGACTGTAAAATCTGTCCACCTGATGGAAGCCCAGCATCTGCTACAGCAAAAACTGACAAAAGTAACCAAAAAGGCGTACTCATCAAGGTCATCCCCAACACACGCTGCGTCGTTGAAAGCTGATCCTGCTTACAGTGGACCATCATCTTACGATTGCCCAAAGGATAGGCAAAAGCGGCCAGTAAAATCAAGAGACTAGCACGGACCACACCGCTACCAAGACCACTACCAAAGTAAGGAATCTGGATGAGAATAATACCTAAAAGGATAACCAATGTCATAAGCAGTTGCTTACCAGGTACCCTCTGCCCAAAGAGAGGCGTCAAGAGCAGACCAGCAAGAATGGTAATCTGCCAAGTAGCCGCCACGAACCAAGACTCGCCATAAATGGACGCTAGAGACAGCGGTCCATAAAAAAGCCCAAAACCCACCGTACTCCAGACCAACCAGGTCAAGGGGGCTTTCTTAATGGCAGACAATACACCTACCAGCTCACCCTTACGCCAGACCAAAACAGCCAGCATAGGCAAACTAAACAAGTAACGTAGACTAGCACTCCACATCCAGGACCCACCTGAAAGGTTCATACTACGATTAAAAATAAAAGTAAAAGCAAAAAAGAGGGCACCAAGAATACCATACCAAAGCGCCCTCGCAAATTGAGATTGTTTCATAATTGTAAACTCCTGTAATTATTCTATTGTACAGTATTTAGAGCAATAAAAAAAGGAGGTCATCGTAATGACTTCCTTTAATCGTCTACAGTTTTCCTTAAGAATCAAGTAAGCAACCTGTATCTTAGTCACCTCTTAGCTGTACTTGTGTACGGGCTAGTAGGTCTCCTAGATGCCTCTTATCTTTCCTAAATATCGTCATTGCCAGTAGCAAAACTGCAAGTAGAGTCGCCGAATTAGAAAGGATAATGGATACCACATCAAAATCACTATATAAGCCATGAATCGTGCCCATATGACCGAGTTGCCAAGGTAAAAATTTGATGACATTTCTAATCAAGCTAGCCTGCACTGTTTTTTTCTGGTAGACAAGTTCAAGTCCCGCTTTTACCTTCCCAAAACTGCCATCATTTTTATAATCCAAGAATGTGAAAAGGAGCGTGATTGGAAAAACAGAGGTGAAAAATACAAGCCACTGCGACTGAATTTCTGTAAACTCTGGGACACCATTAAAAAAGATGATGTAAATAAGCATCGAACTTAAAAACAGAAGAACTAAATAAGCTAGAATGAAAAGATAATCAAAGAGAAATTCAATCATTCTTTTTTTAAACGGAATAGGGTTTATTGCTATAATTTTCATCATCGTCTCCCCCTTTCTCATCTCCTATTATAACATTTTTAATATTCTAAATAATATTTGAGAAGAATATCCGCTGGCTAGCGCCCTCGCAAATCAAGATTGTTTCATAATTGTAAACACCTATTATTGCTCTATTGTACAGTATTTGGAGCAATAAAAAAGGAGGCCATCATAATGACTTCCTTGGTTTAAGTTTTCACTTAAACTTGTCCTTATACTTCTTAATATACTTCTTCCCATACCATTCTTCAACTGACTTGCCTTCCCAGTCTCGGTATTCTTCAGGATACTTCCATTTGTAGTAGCCCTGCAACATGTAGGGGAACATGAAATAAATTTCAAAGGCAGCTATTAATATATTGAACACTAGAAATAAAAATAGAACGCTTAATCCTCCAACCAAACTATCTGCATTTCTTATTGAATCCGAAAATATCGTACGAAAAATTATCCAGAGTGCTACGACTATTCCACCATACTTGACAATAAATCTAAATACTCTATTAAACAATCTATCAGTTGGACTCTCTATTTCGGTACCACCATATAATAAATTTAGCAATGAGGTAGTCTTATCACGTATCAGGTAAATGATTATAAAAAGAATCAGTCCTTCAAAAGCGACCATTCCCAAATATCCAACTAGACCATAAAGGAAATTCAACAATAGAAGATTTAGTTCAATTAGGAGCCATATTATAAAGGAAACCATAAAATAAAATTGACCTCTATAGATTAAAATGAACTGTTGGTTGAATCGCTTCCCTAATATAATCAGTAAAAGCCATATTGCAAGTCCCATCCAAAATACCCAGTAGGGAAGAAAATTAATTCCGGGCAAGTCTACTGTTAAATCCTTAGGATTAGCATGATAAAATAAATAATCATTTAAAGCAACAATCAACCAATTAGGACCGATTATAAATAAGATCGTCAAGATTACTAACCAAACATATGACTTCAAGGTCCCTCTGTATTTTTCTTTTTTTAGAGCATCCTGATAGTTATCCTGTGCAAATTTTCCTGAGACACTATCATCTAAAAGATTTAAACTCTCTTCAAAACTTGCACTAAAGATTGATTTTTTCTTCATTTTTAGCTTCCAACAACTCCTTGTGTTTCTTCAGATACCGCTTGCCATACCAATCTTCCAGTGATTTTCCTTCGAACTCGCGATATTCTTCTGAATATTTGTTTCGGTAGTAACCATACAGTGAATGAGGTAAAAACAATACAAATAATGCACCTATAATAATTACGTTAAAAGCAAAAGAGATACCTATAACAGATAATGTCCCCCAAAAATCAGTTCTAATTTCTCCAATCCTAGGGAACAAAAGTTTCAGGATCATCCAGATTGCTACAATTCCGCTACCTCCCAATGTAACAATATGTATGAACTTTCTCTGTCTTATTGTCATACTTCTATCTTGCACTCCATAAAGACGAGTTTTGATTGATGTAATTCTCATTCGTATGATAAAAAATAGAATCAAGATGGTTAATAAATAGAATAAGATTAACCCAATAACTGTGAGAAATTTCCCTAAAATACTAATAAAAAATAAGTTAAAAGCTAGCACCATCCAGAAAACATATAAATTCGCATTTAGAGTTGTGATGTATGGAAGATTGGCAGGATACTTTTTCCATAAATTGATTCTACAAGCGATAAACCATAAAAAACAACAAAGGCAAAATACCCAGACTGGATAAAAATTGATTCCCCATGTTTCAACTGGTGTATCTGGATTCGGATCTTTCATTATTGATTCTATAAAGATAGCGAGTCCAAACATTATCAATGCACCAAGAAAAGAAAATATGGTTCTAGTTAAACTAAATGATTTGGTATATATGCTACGACTATTTGCTTCGCGAACCATATAATCGATAAAGCCATCATGACGCAAACGACGACTCTCATAAAAGTTTGCCTTAAAGATTGATTTCTTCATTCTTACTTTCCAACAACTCCTTATGTTTTTTCAGGTATTTTTTGCCATACCACTCTTCCAATGACTTACCTTCCCATTCACGATATTCTTCAGGATATTTCCATTTGTAGAGACCTTCTAAAAAGAAAGGAAACTCCATGAAGATAACCATTGCCAAGAATCCAATATCTATGACTAGCCATGTCAAAAACAAGCCTAACAAGGTCAAACTTTGTGAAACTGCTATGCCCGAATGCGATAAGATTATTTTGATGATTACAGCAAACCCTAGCACTCCTGAACCATAGGTGGCGATTAGACCTGCTATTCTATCAACAAGAGTTTCTCTCGCCTCTTCACCGAAAAAACAAGTGGTCAAACTTCTTTTCTCCATACGGAGGAATATCAGGGCAATGATAAACAAGAGAATGTAAATAAACCAAATTCCTAACGAGGTTAGGGTCGGGAGTGCTATAGTTATGGCCAAGAGATTGAATTCAAGAAAGAACCAAAACAAAAAGGTCTCGATATGAAAGCGATATCTGTATGGTCGAAGAAATGGTTTTCGCACAAATTTTCCAATAAGAACGAGTGATAGCCAAATAAAACAACAAATAAGGAATAATTCAGGGGTCAACAGGGACGGCTTATGAACTGGCAGAGTTAAATCCTTAGGCTCTGCAACATCCAAAGAAGAGGCAAATAAGGCAAGGAGAAAGTTCCCTCCAAAAACAAACAAAACACTGTAGAGAATACTTTTTATTCTAAAACCAATACTTGGCTTTCCATTATTTAAGCCTTTTCCAAGTTTTTCGTAATAGTCTTTTTTTATATACTGAAGCGAAGCATCGTCTAATAAATTTAAACTCTCTTCAAAACTTGCCTTAAAAATTGATTTTTTCATTTAGATTTCATCCTGTTTGGTAATTGCCTTTGTATTTTACTCACTTAAATAAGCACAACTGTCTCCATTTTACCATGTCTGGACTTTGCTTGCTTGTGAATGTTTAGATAGATTATAAGCCACAAAAAAGCCACCATATGGTGACCTTTAATTAATAAAATTTCTTTTATAAACTTCTCCTCATCCCAACCAGTCTTTTTCTTTGGCGATGCGGACGGCTTCTGTTCGATTGCCTGCATCAAGTTTGGTCAGGATGGCTGTCATGTAATTTCGGACGGTTCCATTTGAGAGAAAGAGGCTTTCGGCGATTTCTTGGTTGGTTGATCCTTGAGCTACCATGGCCAAGACTTCTTGTTCACGTTGGCTGAGTGGATTATTATCAAAGGCGACACCTTCAACTAGCTCTGGCGAGTACTCCTTTTGACCTGCTAGGACGGTATGGATGGTCCCCATGAGGTCACTGATGGAACGCTCTTTGAGTACGTAGGCATCCACGTGGGCTGCAAGGGCTCGTTTAAAATAGCCTTTTCGTTTGAAGGTGGTCACAATAACGACCTTCGTTTCTCTTTGGTTGGCACGGATCCACTCTAGGACATCAAGGCCTGTCTTAGCTGGCATTTCAATGTCTAAAATGGCTACGTCGACCTCTTCTTTTTCCAAGAGAGCAATGGCTTCTTGACCATCGCTGGCCGCATGGACCTCTTCGACATCGTCTTCCAACATGAGGAGCTGGCAGAGGGCATCCCTCAACATTGACTGGTCTTCGGCAACTAATAATTTCATGCTTTTCCTCCCTCTTTCAAATGTACACGAATAATGGTTGGATGCGATTGAGACAGAATTTCCAAGTCTCCATCTACCAAACTGAGGCGCTCTCTGATACTGTGTAGTTCTTGTCCAGTGACTTCCTCAAAGCCACAACCATCATCCTCAAACTCAAGGACAATACCATGATCACGTCTTAGACGAATCTGACAGCTATCGGCCTGGCTATGTTTGATGACATTATTAGCCAGTTCACGAAGCACCATGGACAAGGTCGACTGGCTAACAGGTGACAGGCTGTCTAAGTCAAGGCTACTATCCACGGCCAAGACGATATCTGATAGGTCAAAGAGTCGCTCGAGTTCCAGTAACTCCTCTGCCACCGTTCGGTACTTGAGCTTATTGACAATCTCACGTACCTCGTACATAGAGTCTCGGCTAATCTGGTTCAATTCTTCCAGATTCTTCCTAGCAGCATCATACTGCTCCTTGTCCATCTGTTTTAGAGCCAACTCGGTTTTGAGACTCATCATGGCAAAGGTGTGTCCCAAGGTATCGTGCAAGTCACGACCAATACGATTACGTTCATTTTCAGCTGATAGGATATTGATGGTACGGTTGGCTTCTTCCATCTTTCTCTCCTGACGTATACGGTTTTGAAAATAGTACATTCCCAACGAAAAGAGGAGAATAGCCATAGACATGAGGTGGGTACCCAAATCGTCTGTCAATAGGAAGGATGATGACGTCAAAATCAAGAGTGTCGCTAGAAAGGATAAGAAGCGATAAGATGATATGCTATCCTCAAAGCGCCAAACGAGAAGATTGACGTTGAAAAAAATAAACCACATCATCCCCCCCTGGAAGGTCAAGGTCATAAAGATAATGTAAGCTAGAGTGTAAAACCACAGAAAGGGAATCCACTTACTATAAGCTTTTTTCAAATACACTATAAGGAGATAAGCGATGGTAAACAAACCTGTCAATAACAGGGTCCAGACTGGAAAATACCCGCCAAAAACTCCTAAGATTGGGAAAACAAGGAAAATCAGACTAACAAAATAAGCGAAATCATTTTTCTGGTAAGTTCTAAACATGGTCACTTTCTCTGTAAGATTTGATAAAAAGGGCTAAGCCTGTAGTTATTGTAGCATAGACCAAGATAAAAATGAGCGATTTCCATGAAAATTCCCCTTTTTTTGCGAAATTGACTACTAACTGATTGATATGATAGATGGGTGTCCACTCCGAAATGTGCTGAACCCATTTTGGAAACATGGTTACTGGCATCCAAGAACCACCGATAATAGCAAGACCAAGAAAGACGATATTTCCGACGATAGCCATGATTTGTTGAGACTTAATTTGGGCAAGGAGCAAGCCAAAGGATAGGAAGACTAGGCTTGACAAGAGTAAAAGAGCCCCTGAACCAAGCCAATGTGATAATGGCATCTTAACATCACGCACAAAAGCTCCCACACAGAAAGTCACTAGGATAGCAACCATAAAGTTCATAAGAACTCGGAAAATCTTAGAGAGGTAATAGGACTGAATACTGATTTTTGAATGTTCGATGTAGGTTAGCCAATGATCGGTTTGATCCTCTCTAAGCATGTAGGGGAAGGTAAAGAAACCAAAGCTAGACATAGAAAATCCAGTCATGGTCAACATATAGGACAAGATAAAGGCTTTTTGTGATTCAGGGTCAGGACTCATTTCCATACCTGAATACAAGAGGAAGAATCCGACGGGCATTCCGATGGACATGATGAAGACTGGCCAACTGCGCCATGTTTTTATCCATTCGATTTTAAGTAGTGCTTTCATGACTTGTCCTCCCTTGTGCTATCAAATAGGCTATCTAAAAGTGTCTTGTTTTGAATTTCAATGTCAGAAATGCGACAGCCTAGAGCTTGTAAACTACTCCATACACTTTCAATATCTTTAGTCATAAAGGTTACAACATCACGTTTTTCAGTCACATCATAAATTGCTGCCAGTTTGTCAAGACTTGGCGCAAAGCGACTTGGTAAGGTGACTTGCTTTTCCTTTTCTTCGCTACGCATAGCATGTGGCGTAGTATCCCTAATGAGTTTTCCCTGATGAAGAACCAAAATGCGGTCAGCTGTGTGCTCGACTTCTTCGATATAGTGGGACGAATAAAGAACAGTCACACCTGACTTTTTCAGATCATTGATGATTTCCCAAAAGCGTTGGCGTGTCGTAGTGTCCATCCCTGCTGTCGGTTCATCTAAAAAGAGAATGTCAGGCTTGCCAATAAGACAGAGAACAAAGGCAAGAAGACGTTTTTGTCCTCCTGAGAGTTTGTCCGCGAACTGCTGATACTGGTCGTCTTTGAAGTGTAAGAGTGCTTGTATCTCTTCTTTAGATAAGCCATTTTCAGAAATATCTTGGAAAAAAGCAATCAGTTCCTTAACTCTTAGTTGTGAGGGAATGGTATTTTCTTGAAGGAGAACAGCAATTTGATCTTGCGCTTTTCCCTTTTTGCCCTTGATAAAGACTTGACCGCTACTGGCTTTCTTATCACCAAGAATGCAGGACATTAAGGTCGTTTTACCAGCACCGTTGGGCCCGATTAAGGCAAGACAGTCTCCTTGTCCC
Source organism: Streptococcus sp. HMSC068F04 (assembly GCF_001837455.1). Classification (NCBI taxonomy): domain Bacteria; kingdom Bacillati; phylum Bacillota; class Bacilli; order Lactobacillales; family Streptococcaceae; genus Streptococcus; species Streptococcus sp. HMSC068F04. Next base: position 48,752 of record NZ_KV832459.1, on the reverse strand, counting down.
ACCTCAAAGCTAATATGGTCTAAAATTGTTTTTCCTTTGATTTTTTTGACAAGATTTGTGACTTGAAGGATTGCTTCACTCATGTTTGTGATTTCCTTTCTTTTGGTAAAAGGCTAAAAAGACATAACAAGCTGCAACTGAGACACCCATAACACTGTAGAGAATATCACTGCTGCCATGAAGTAGGACATAGGCAAAGAGGATGGTCCAAATTACCGCTAGGAGCATGATACTTAGTATTTTCAATAATTTCATACTGGGCCTCCTAGTTTTTCAATTCTTTAATGACAAGGTCGATAAAACTTTTAGCCATAGTGATGAGAATGTAGGCTGAGATAGACAAGCCAATAATCAGACCCAAATTTGAGAAGATAGCTTCAAAGTTCCCTTTTTCAAAGATGTCAGTAAACATGCTAAGTCCAGCAAAGACAGTTCCGATAACAGCGTAGATAAGGTAAGATGTTTTGATTTTCATGAGATGACCTCTTTCGTTTTTTATTATTTCTAAGTTATGACTAAAGTATATCTTTTTGGTCATTCTCTTTTTAGCACCAGATGTCATGACATGACATGACATTTGTCATGTGACGTAAAAAAGCCGACCTAAGGTCAGACCCAAGAGATAGATAAACTATTTCAAATGAACCATGAGCTAAAAATTCTTCAAAGCATGACATAACAATCTTTTTGGAGAAAATCTTAAAATTCTGTATCAAGAAAAAAAGCCGACCCAAGGTCAGCTTTTCATTATCTTATTAATTATTTTTTGAATGGTTCTTCCACCATGATGAGAGGATGGAACCTGAGATATTGTGCCAAATACTAAAGATAGTTGATGGGATAGCAGCTTGTGGCACGAAATATTTCATAGCAAGGGTTGCTCCAAGACTTGAGTCTTGCATTCCCACTTCGAAGGTAATGGCTTTTTGTTGGGGTTCTTCCAAACCAAGGATTTTTGAAAATCCAAAACCAAGGGCATAACCACAAAGGTTATGGAGCATAACGACTGGAATGACAAGGGCTGTCGCTGCTGTAAAAATATTAGCATGGTTGGCAGAAACCACTGCTCCAACGATCAATAGGATGGCAGCTTGAGAAATCAAAGGCATAATTTTGATGATGGCATCAATTTTTTTACCAAAGATTGAGTGAACGAGTACACCCAAGATAATAGGGACAACCACGATACGCAAGGTACTAAGGAAGAGGCTTTGGGCAGGGACACTCACGTACTGACCAGCCAAGAATGACAAGAGGGTTGGAATCATGAGTGGTGCCAAGAGAGTTGAGAGGGTTTCAATAGAGACATCCAAGGCAACATCCCCACCTGAAAGGAAGGCCATGACACTAGATGAAGTCCCACTTGGACAAGAGCCAACAAGTATAACCCCTGCTGCTGTCGCACCCTTAAGATGGAAAATCATACAAAGCAACCAAGCCAAACCAGGCATGATGACATAGTGGGCAACAGTCCCAAGGACAACTGGAATTGGACGCTTAGCAATACGTTTAAAATCTTCAGTTGTCAAGGTAAGGCCCATACCAAAGAGAATCAAACCAAGCAGATAAGCCGTATTGGGAATGACCCAACTACTAGTTGCAGGAAGGGCGTAGTTAAAGGCCGCCCAGAGGATAACAGCTACAGTAAACCATTTGCTGAGCCATTTACTAAAAGATACAAGTGACTCCATAATGAAACCTTCTTTCTATTTTCACGATATAGTATAGCACTTTCATTTTGAATTTCAAGGTAAATTTCGAATTTTCTGAAATTAATTTCAAAAAATAAATCCTCACACTTAACATGCGAGGATTTTGCGATTTCTATAAACCTTAAGCCTTGTCTTGCGACTTTTCTTAAAATTGTTGAGCCCGTTCTTCTCCCCACCACAGTGGCAACAATTAGCCCAAAGTAATGGTCTGACGTGTTTCGTAGTCAACCATGAACTCTAAATTACGATTGTCAGGATGCAGTTCCATTAAAAATTCGCGACAAGCTCCACAAGGCATGCCAGACGGTCCACCATGAGGTGGCTGGTCACGAAAGGCGATAATACGCTTAACTTTAGTTTGACCAGTTTCTTGATACATATTGAAAAGGGCAGCTCTTTCGGCACATAGATGGAAAACACCACACGTTCCTTCCATACAAAAGCCCGTGAAAATTTGCCCATCTTCAGCCTCAACGGCAGCCACAACATGTCTAGCATAGACAAAGTCTGAGACTTCCTGTGGCTGATACAAAGCTTGAGCCTTTTCATACATTTTCTGCCAAATATCCATTATTTCTCCCTTAACCTCGATCACTTTCTCTATGAGACTTGATAAAGAGTGCAAGCACTATTGATACTGCCGTATAAGCCAAAATAAACAAAAGTGATTTCCATGAAAATTTCCCATTGATAGCAAAATTAACGACCAACTCATTGACATGATAGACAGGTGTCCACTCAGAGATGCTTTGAACCCACTTAGGGAACATGGAAATAGGAACCCATGAACCACTCACTATAGGCAAGACAAGGTAAATAATATTAGCTACAAGAGACATGATTTGTTGAGATTTAATCTGAGCGATAAGTAAACCAAAAGCTAGAAAGAGTAGACTGGACAAGAGTAAAAGAGCACCTGATCCTAGCCATCTAAAGAATGGCATCTCTACATCTCGGAAAAAGGCACCTACACAAAAGGTCACAATGATAGCCACCATAAAATTCAGCAAAACACGAAAGATCTTAGATAGATAATAAGCCGAAATGCTGATTTTAGAATGCTCGATATAGGTCAACCAGTGTTCAATTCGATCCTCTTGTAACATATAGGGAAAGGTGAACAAACCAAAACTAGACATAGAAAAGCCAGTCATGGTTAACATATAAGATAGCAAAAACTCTTTTTGGGCTTCTGGAGTAGGCGCTGAGAAAATACTTGAAAAAAGGAGGAAAAAGCCAACAGGTATCCCGATTCCCATGATAAAGACTGGCCAACTACGCCACGTTTTTATCCATTCAATTTTTAGTAATGCTTTCATGCCTTGTCCTCCCTTGTTGAATCAAATAGGCTATCCAAGAGTGTTTTATTTTGAATTTCAATATCAGAAATTCCACAGCCCGAATTTTCAAGACTTTGCCATACCTTTTCAATATCTTGGGTCATAAAGCTAATGACATCTCTCTTCTCAGTAATCTCATAGATGTCTGGCAGACCTTGAACAATGCTAACAAAACGACTCGGCAGAGTGACCTGTTTCTCTTTCTCTTCGTGTCGCATAGCGTATGGCGTGGTATCTCTGATGAGTTTTCCCTGATGCAGGACTAAGATACGGTCAGCTGTGTGTTCCACTTCTTCGATATAGTGAGAGGAATAGAGAATGGTCACACCTGATTTTTTCAAATCATTAACAATCTCCCAGAAACGCTGACGAGTCGAGGTATCCATACCCGCTGTCGGTTCGTCCAAAAAGAGGATTTTAGGTCTATCAATCAAACAAAGGACAAAAGCCAGAAGACGTCTTTGCCCACCTGAGAGTTTGTCCGCAAACTGCTGGTACTGGTCTTCCTTAAATTGCAGGAGTTTCTGAACCTCTTGATTGGTCAAGGGATTATCAGAAATAGATTGGAAGAAGGCAATCAGCTCTTCCACTTTCAAACTATTTGGAATGGTATTTTCCTGAAGGAGAACCGCAATTTTATTTTTGGCCTTACCTGCCTTACCATCAATGAGGACCTGACCACTGCTGGGCTTTTTATCACCAAGAATACAGGACATCAGGACAGTCTTACCCGCCCCATTAGGTCCAATCAAGGCCACACAATCGCCCTTGTTTATTTCAAAACTAATCTCCTCTAAAATGGTCTTTCCCTTGATGCGTTTTCCAAGGGATGTGACTTGAATAACCGTTTCACTCATACCTGTGATTTCCTTTCTTTTGTATAGGAACCATGCTAATTGACAATAGAGCTGATATCATTGGACTCCCTTAATACTCCACTTCCAACTCCGTACAGAAGAGACTTCCGCTCAGATGAAGTCTCGTTTCAACTTGCTCTAAATCAGATTCAAAACGATCCACCTTCACAGATGATAGGGGATGTGAGATTCCAGTGGTGTCCATAACACAACCATGAGGAAGTCGAATATGAACTTCACCAAACTTAGCATCAAGATGAACTGCTACCTGACTTGATGCAAAGCTGGCTTGACTCAAATCCAGCCACAGCTCACCGAAAGCCATATTCATATCAACCGTTTCGACTTCTTGAGAATAAATCCGATACCTATCCTCAGCCATATATGTCTTAACAGAAATATGTGGTCCTTCTTGGTCGTTCTTATTGACCTTATAGTCTTTAGTGAGACCCTTCTTTTGACTACGGCCATAGAGCAACTCTAAAGCCAAACCTATTAGAAAGATACCGCTAAAGAGATTCCACTGTGCAAAGTCGAGATTTAACAAGTCATGAACATAGGGTGATAAGAAGGCCAAACCAAGAAAAATAAGGAGAGGTCGCCTATTCAAGATACCAAAACAAAAGAAAGCCACGAAGAAGACCAGATTATAGTTGACCATGATCCAAAAATCTGGAATAAAGGCACTAGCGATAAAACAAGCTGCTAGTAAAAACAACAAGAAGGACCGAAGATTAAATCGTTCCATAAGAAAACTCCTTTCTAGTAAATGATTGCAATTTTCTCATTATTTTCACTACCAGTATAGCACTATTTGTAACCGTATTCAATGCTATACAAGAAGGATTTGCAAGAAAAAAAGAGCTTTCGCTCTTTCATTATTTTCAATGTTTGACAGTTACTTGTCCAAAGGATACTGAGCCTGTTAGAGAAACTGTAGTGCTTGATAACTCTCGCTCTCCTAGACTATCGTAGCCTTTCACTCCTGCTAGGCTTGTATGAAGCCCGTGTGTATCCACTTGCCAATCCTTGGGTACTCGAATGATGACCTGAGAAAAATTGGCCTGAACCACAATCTGAGGTCGGTCCGTCATAAACTGAGCCTGACGCAAATCCAAGGTCAAACGCCCAAAATCAGCATTGGCATAGACAGTTTCGAGGTTTTGAGAAGTCACCACTTGCACAGACTCTGAAAAAAGAGTCTTAGCAAAAATTTCTCGCTCATGTTCTTTAGACACCTTGTAAGAGAATTTTTTCTTATAACTTGGCTTGCTCAAACGGTCCACTGCAATCCCCAAGATAAGAATCCCTACAAAGAGTGTCCATTCTGAATAGTCCAATCTGAATAGGTCATGGATATAGGTCGACAGAAAAGCCATCCCCAAGAAAAAGAGAAATTTCCCCTTAGATTGCCAGCTCAAAAGCACAAAAAGCAAGGCTAAAATCAACTTATAATTAAAAGCCAAATACAAATCTGGAATAAAAGCTGTTGCGATAAAATAGGCAGCAATGATAAGTAAGGTAATAACACCTGCATTAAAGCGTTTCATAACAAGTCCTTTCTAAATCCTGTCCTTGAGTTTTTCTACAAAAAGGTAGGCTGCTGGACAAAATAGCGTATTTTTGATGGTCAGATGATTAATCTGATAGATTTTCTTACGATCCGTGTGAGGAAAAGCTGCACAAGCCTTGGGGCGGACATCATAGATATCACAGAGATTATCCGGCCCCAAAAATGGACAAGGCATAGACTTGAAGACTTTATCGCCATCCTCATCTACCTGCAAGTACATCTCCTCAAAGGCAGGTAACTTCATGCGAAAATGCTTGGCAATGCGAGTGATGTCCTGCTCTGTGAAATCTGGTCCTAGCGTCTTACAGCAATTTGCACACTGGGTACAATCAATTTCTTGAAAGACTTCATTGTGCACCTGTTGAACAATCTTATCTAAATTTTTAGGTGCCTTCTTCTTGAGCTGTGCGAGAAACTTACGATGCTCCCCCTGCTTCTGACGTGCCAACTCCTCATAACGTTTGACATCAATAGTCTGTGACATGTGTTTTCTCCGATAATTTATAATTCTGTCATCTATTATAGCATAAAAGAAATAGAGCCTAGCTTGAACTAGACTCTATGTAAGTCACATTGATACGATTCTACGATAAGAACGCGACGTTAGGACGAAAACCATGATATAAGCTAGGAAGAAAACACCACAAACAATGATAGTGACCACTAACATAAGATCTGGATTGAGAACTCCAATGATACGCACAATCAAACTGATCATATGATAAGCAAAGGCCAAGTGAATAAAGGCAAAAATCAAAGGGAGGAAGAAGACGGTAAGAACTTGCTTACGAATGGTTTGCTTGACTTGAAGGTCGTCCAAACCAATCTTTTGAAGAATAACAAAGCGCTCACGATCCTCATAACCTTCGGAAATCTGTTTATAGTAAATCACAAGAACTGTGCCAAGCATGAAGATGATGGATAGGAAGATACCAATAAAGAAGGTTCCGCCAACAAAGCCATTTACCATCCCTTCTGCATCATATCGGCTGTTTGCAGAGAAGTAAGACTCAGGGACACCTGTAGTTTGTCCAGCTAACTGTTTTGTTGCTTCACCTGCTATTTGGTCTAGCAAATCTAAATTTTTCTTGGCATCATGTGTAGGGTCCTTGACGTTAACACCAACATAAGTAGCTTGCGCTATTGATGTCCCTTTCATTGATGACTCAAAAATCTTGATATCTGGTACAACTAAGTAACTATAATCTGACACAATAATCTTATAGATATTTGGTACTTTTTTATTGATAAAGTCACCAATTTGCCTATGAATCTGGTAGTTCTTACCATCTATTGACAGACTCTTTTGCGTCTTCAATGTTTTATTCTTAGTGTATAAGGCAATTTGATTAGAACTGAGATTGAGTTCTTTCCCTGTCAATTGCTTAAAGGTTTCTTGAGAGAAGACCAGAACAATTGATTTTGGAACAACTTTTCTTTCATTTTTAGTAAAAACGGTTAACTTATTAGTTTCTTGATTTTTTATACCAAACAAAAGATAAGAGACAGCTACTTCTTCATTTGCTTGCTCACCTGTTTTGATTAAGAAATCATCCATAAGCTTTTTAGTGCTTGTAAGGTCAACTTTATTGCCCGAAACTGAATAATCATGTGGAGCAGCACTCACTAGATAGTCTTTTTTCCCAGCATAGATACTAGCAGCTCCTACAAGCGTCACCAAAACCATACTTGAGAGGATAGCAATAGTCGCCAGTCCAACTGCATTTTTCTTCATTCGAAAGACAAGGTTGGAAGTGGAAATCATATTATTAGGCTTGTAATAGTAGCTTTTCTTCTTTTTCAAGAGTTGCAGAACTACTGTTGTCCCGGCATTAAAGAGAAGGTAAGTCCCTAGAATAACTAGTAAAACAGCCAAGAAAAAACTCATAATAGCTATTACTGGATTCTGAACAGAAAGAGCAAGGTAGTAACCATATCCCATAGCCCCGAGTCCCAACAGGGTTTGAATAACTAGGAACCGTCCCTTTTTTTCACCCTTAAGGCCATCTTTAGTTAATTGTAAAGGATTTAGCCGTAGCAATCGAAAACCATTTACCAAAACCAACCAACTAAAGATACAAGCAAAGATGACAAGAACAATAGGAATTGTCATTACTTGAAAGGTCGAAACCAAACCGGTACCTTCTCCGATAAGCCTTTGAAGAAAAGCGTAAATGAGTTTATCAAATAGTGCCCCCACACCTATACCTAGAAGCAGAGTCACAAAACCCATAATCACCGTTTCTTTTAGAATCATACTAAAGAGGTGACGCTTCTCTAAGCCTAGCATACTATAGAGACCAAGCTCCTTTGAACGATTTTTCATAACAAAGCTATTGGCATAAAGAACAATAATTCCAGAAGAGAGGGCGACAATCACAAGTCCCATCCCCAAAACCATCTTGATAGGATCTGACCCAGTTAAGTCATCCAGATGTGGATTAAGCGTTAAAGATGTAAAAATATAGGTAATAGCAATAGCCAGAATTGTTGCTAAAGCAAAAGGATAATAAAGCTTACGATTTTTTATGAGATTGGACAAAGCCAGTCTATTGGTTAGACGAAACATATTAGTTCACCTCACTTGCCATTGCAGTTAGTGTATCGGAAATTTCCTGGAACATTTGATGTTCAGACTTATCTCCTTTGAAGATTTGATTATAAAGAATTCCATCCTTGATAAACAAAACACGCTTCGCACGACTGGCGGCAGCCGTCGAGTGAGTTACCATAAGAATGGTCTGACCGCTGGCATTAATAGCATCGAAGACATCCAAGAGCGCCGCTGAAGATTTAGAATCCAAGGCACCTGTTGGCTCATCTGCTAAAAGGATTTCTGGTTTAGTAATGATTGCACGCGCAACTGCAACCCTTTGCTTTTGGCCACCTGAAATTTCATAAGGGTACTTCTCCAGTAAGGAATGAATTCCCAGTTGACGACTGATTGCATCTACTTGTGTCATCATTTGCTTAAGTGGGCGTCGAGAAAGGACTAAAGGTAGCAAAATATTATCTTTAACCGATAGGGTATCTAAAAGATTGAAATCCTGGAAAACAAACCCCAATTTTTCACGACGGAAACTGGAAGCATCCTTGTTTTTGATAGTTGCTGTGTCCATACCATTAAGATAGACACGCCCTGCTGTTGGTTTATCAAGCATGGCAAGGATGTTGAGTAGGGTTGATTTTCCTGAGCCGGACTCACCCATGATTGCAACATATTCACCCTTTTCAACCGTAAAATGGATATCTTTAAGGGCTTCAACCTGGTTTCCTTTGAATCGTGTTTTATAGATTTTTTTAACATGTTGAACATCTAGTAATGTCATAATAAGCTCCTTTACTTAATAGATTTGGAAGAGATTTTAGGAACCTCTTACTTAACTTCTGATACCATTTTATAGAAAAAGCAGGGCTACAACCATAACCCTTGCTTTCATTTCTGGTCTTATTTCTTACACTTTTGTAAGTTAGTAATCAATAGCCAACTTCTGCTTTTGAAAATGAATGGAAACGGTGGTTCCTTGTCCCACTTGAGAGCTAATACTAATATCATGTCCAAGCTGATCAGCAATTTTCTTAGAAAGATAGAGTCCCAGTCCAGACGACTGCTGAGTCAAGCGGCCATTGTAACCTGAAAAACCACGCTCAAAGACACGTAATATATCACTATCCTTGATACCAATCCCAGAATCTTTAAGATAAAGCCTATTATCTTTGAAGTAAATGTCAATGCCACCACTCTTTGTGTACTTCAAACTATTTGATAAGACCTGCTCTATGATAACCAAGAGCCATTTTTCATCTGTAACGACCTCAACATCCAAGTCATGTAGATTAATAGTTAATCCTTTTTGAATAAAGAAAATGCTATGCTTTTTAACAACTTCTTTAACCAAGGGGGCTAATGCAACCTGCCTCAACTGCAAATCATCATGAAAGTTTTCCAAACGTAAATACTGCAAGACCAGATTGGTGTAGGCATCAATCTTGAAGATCTCTTGCTCCAAGAGAGCCCTCGTTTTACTATCTGTAACATCCCCTAACAATAATTGACTGGCTGCTATTGGCGTCTTGATTTGATGCACCCAAAGGGTATAGTAGTCCATCAAATCTGTATAGCGCTTACGCTCCTCCTCAGTCTGAGACATCTGGCTCTCCCTAGCACTTTCCAAAGCTTGGGCCAGGTAAAATTCCAAAGGACTTGATGGTGTGATTTCCTCATAGAGAAAGGCTAAGTTATAAGAGTGATAGGAGCGAACCAAGTCCCAAATAACCATGATGATAGTCACAAATGTCATTATGGTCAAGGCGTAATAAAGAATATCTGCCGCCTCTTCAAATAAAAAGGCAAACAAGACCAATATGATTCCATTAAAGGCGAACAAAAGATAGAAAGTCAGACGAGACCTAATATGGTATTTGATAAATTGACACTTACCCATCATGACGTAACCCGTAGCCAACACCTTTCTTGGTTTCAATAAAATCCTTCAAACCCACTGCCTCTAACTTCTTACGTAAACGAGCTACATTTACAGACAAGGTATTATCATCAATAAAGAAGTCACTATTCCAAAGCTCCTTCATGAGGTCTTCCCGACTAACGATATTACCAGCATGGTCGAAGAGAACTTGTAAAATCTGAAACTCGTTCTTTGTCAAAGAAACGACCTCTCCCTGATAAACTAAATCCATGGTCTTAAGGTTCAGAATTACACCCATATATTCCAAGAGACTCTGATCCTTACCGAACTCATAAGAACGACGCAAAAGCCCTTGAATTTTTGCTAGGAGAACATTTTGGTCAAAAGGTTTAGTCACAAAGTCGTCCCCGCCCATATTGATTGCCATAACGATATCCATGGCCTGATCTCTCGAAGACAAGAACATAATAGGCACCTTGGAGACCTTACGAATTTCCTGACACCAATGATAACCATTGAATAGAGGTAAACCAATATCCATGAGAACCAAGTGGGGTTCTACTTTTACAAAAATAGATAATACTTCCATGAAATCTTCAACAAGAACAACTTCGTAACCCCACTGTTCTAGTATTTTTTTGACTTGTTGACGGATAACCTCGTCGTCCTCCACTAATAAAATCTTATGCATAACTCTACCTCTTTCATTTCCCACTATTATAACAGAAATGCTATAAGAAACGACCATTCTCAGCAAATCTTACAATAATGTTAGATTGAATTTTCCAACTTTTAAAATAGTGCGTTTTCATAGGAAAAATCCTTTGAGTCTTCAAAGAAAATATAGTATTATTATAGAGTTGATATTGGTTTATCATCAACCAACGACAGCTTCATCGAATAATGAGAACATTACTTATTTATGTCACGAATTGGCGTGACGTTTCTACAAGGTGCCGTAACACCTAACAATGAGTAAGTCATAAAGTCATAAAAAGATTTTATCGTCTTTTTATGATTTTAAAGGCTTGCTTTGCAAGCCTTTTTCTGTTATTCGATGGTTTGATCTTTGTCAGAGTCTCAATAGAATCTGGGAAAAATCAAATTACACTTTAGTTATATTTTTTATAGGAGGTAATATGAAATTACTGGAAGACCGCATTCTCAAAGATGGGAATGTCCTTGGGGAGAACATCCTCAAAGTTGACTCTTTCCTCACTCACCAAGTGGACTTTAACCTCATGCGTGAGATTGGAAAGGTCTTTGCTGAAAAGTTCAAGGATGCAGGCATCACCAAGGTGGTGACTATCGAGGCATCTGGTATTGCTCCAGCCCTCTATGCTGCTGAGGCCTTGGATGTCCCTATGATTTTTGCTAAGAAGGCTAAAAATATCACCATGAATGAAGGGATTCTCACTGCTGAGGTCTACTCCTTCACTAAGCAGGTGACTAGTACTGTCTCTATCGCAAGCAAGTTCCTCACTCCTGAAGATAAGGTCCTCATCGTTGATGACTTTCTAGCTAACGGCCAAGCTGCCAAAGGCTTGATTCAAATCATTGAAGAAGCTGGTGCACACGTTGAAGCGGTTGGTATCGTTATTGAGAAATCTTTCCAAGATGGTCGTGCCCTTCTGGAAGAAGCTGGCTACCCAGTCGTTTCACTTGCTCGTTTGGATCGTTTTGAAAATGGTCAGGTCGTATTTAAGGAGGCAGACATCTAATGCAAAACAAAGAGAAACACTCGCAGGCAGCGGTCCTAGGACTGCAACACCTACTTGCCATGTACTCGGGATCAATCCTGGTGCCAATCATGATTGCTGGAGCCTTGGGGTATTCAGCTCATGAATTAACCTACTTGATTTCAACCGACATTTTCATGTGTGGTGTAGCAACCTTCCTCCAACTTCAACTTAATAAATACTTCGGTATCGGTCTTCCAGTTGTTCTCGGGGTTGCCTTCCAATCAGTAGCACCACTTATTATGATTGGTGAGAAATACGGTAGCGGTGCTATGTTTGGTGCCCTTATCGTTTCAGGGATTTATGTTATCCTCGTTTCTGGCGTCTTTTCAAAAGTGGCCAATCTCTTCCCTTCGATCGTTACAGGATCAGTCATCACAACTATTGGTTTGACCCTCATCCCTGTCGCTATCGGAAATATGGGAAACAATGTTGATAAACCAACTGGTCAAAGCCTCTTCCTTGCCGCTATCACGGTTCTCATCATCCTCTTGGTTAATATTTTCACCAAAGGATTTATCAAATCCATCTCAATCTTGATCGGTTTGGTTGTCGGTACTGCTATCGCAGCAAGCATGGGCTTGGTTGACTTCTCACCAGTAGCTGCGGCACCTATTGTCCACGTGCCAACGCCATTCTACTTCGGGGTACCTAAGTTTGAGTTGTCATCAATCATTATGATGTGTATTATCGCTACTGTGTCTATGGTTGAATCAACTGGGGTTTACTTGGCCCTCTCTGATATTACCAAAGAACCACTCGATAGCACTCGCCTTCGTAACGGATACCGCGCTGAAGGTTTGGCTGTTCTCCTTGGTGGACTCTTTAACACCTTCCCATACACTGGTTTTTCACAAAACGTTGGTCTTGTGAAGTTGTCAGGTATTAAGACTCGCTTGCCAATCTACTATGCCGCTGGTTTCCTTGTTCTTCTTGGACTCCTTCCTAAGTTTGGTGCCTTGGCACAAATCATCCCAAGCCCAGTCCTTGGTGGTGCAATGCTTGTCATGTTCGGTTTTGTTTCTATCCAAGGGATGCAAATCTTGGCGCGTGTTGATTTCGCCAACAACGAACACAACTTCTTGATTGCTGCAGTATCAATTGCTGCAGGGGTTGGTCTTAACGGTAGCAACCTCTTCAACAGCCTACCAAATGCTTTCCAAATGTTCTTCTCAAACGGTATCGTGGTTGCAAGCTTGCTTGCCATCGTCCTCAATGCCATTTTGAACCATAACAAAAAAGAAAAATAACACAAGAACACCTGAGTCGCTTGACTTAGGTGTTTTATTTGAAATTAAAATCTTCAAGTTTGTAAATCGAAAGAAAAGACTAAGCAACTACTCTGTCAAACTTTTATTGAAAGTATCTCGTGTTATTTAATTCTTACGATTGACTTATTTTCAATTCTATAAATAGCATCGTAATCTTCCAGATTGTAATGATGGGCAATTTCAATAATACTATTAGGCAACTGTTTCAAGACATTTCTTATTTCCTTTGAACTTGCTTCATCTAAAGAAGCCATCATCTCATCCGCAAGTAAAACCTGCTTTCCTCTCAAAATAGCACGCGCAATCTCCAGTTTTATGATTTGACCACCTGAAAAGTTATCTCCAGTTAATTCATAGTCTAATTGGTGACAACAAGCCTCCCATAGTCCAACCTTTTTCAGTGTTGAAATGAGCAATGAGTCAGAACAATCTTGATAAAGAGTTAGATTATGTCGCACACTTGTATGAAAGATATAGGGATTTTGATGAATAATTGCAATGTTATCTAAATTTGGAGTCAGCTCCCTTCCATCAATGCTTTTAAAAATGATTTCCCCACTATATGCCTTATCTTGCCCTGATATTAACCTAAAAAGTGTTGTTTTCCCAATACCACTATCACCAACTATAAGATTATGCTGAGACAATGAAAAAGTAACCGTAACATCTCGAAAAATCTCTTGATTATCATAAGATTTAGTGACGTTTTTTAACTGAATTTCTTTTAAAGTATGTATGTGATGCCCTTTTGAAGGCATTTCTGCCTCGCTTCCAAATGTCAATAATTTATCTTTTATCACTTGACTTGATTGAATACTTGCAATAGCCTCCAGAATTTGTTGTAAGGGGTTAATAAGATATGTTGAAGCAGACATCATGGCAATAAGTGTAGTGATTGAATTTTGTTTCATTACAAGACCAATCACAAACGGTCCAATCAAGCCGATAGCTTTCAGAGGTCCTGTCCAAAACATAACTAAATTCTGAAGTGTATAATACTTAAATTGTGTCATCTCCATCTCACCAAGGGTTATGAGAGTTTGACTTACATTCTCTTTTTCTGCTTGATTGCAAATAATCGTTTCAATCCCCTTACCAAAATCTGTGATAGCTCTTAAATTCTTCTCTTTTGAACTACTTAGTAATTCTCCTGATTCTTTTAATTTTCTCTTAAATATAAACTGAGGCAAAATCATCAGAAAGGCTCCTATAGTAAAAAGACTACCCACAATAAGATTTTGTTTGAGCAGATAAATAACAGATACTAGGACAGAGGCGCCCCACACTGGCGAGATAAGAAAAGATTGAAGGAACTCCTGGTCTACGATTCCAAGATCTTGTGTCAAGAGTGAGCAAAGCTCAGAATCAGAGTTCTTTTTAGGAAAGACAGCATAATTCTTCAAAATATTCCCTGATAGTCTTACATTAAACGCCCTAATAATAGAACGAAGCAGAATATTCTCTATATACATAAAAGCGTACATAGCCACCCAAAGAGAAATGCCCGAAAATGTAAAAACTATTAAATCCCGACTATTACCGCTATCTAAATGACCTGCCATCTGGATAATTATAGGAATAACAATTCCTTGACAGGAATAAAGAAGTGCAAAAATGATATAAAGTACCATTTCCTTTTTAGGAAGTAGCTTAATAGATTTAACCATCATTGTAACACAGCAACTGATTTATTTTTTTCAATAATCATTGCTTTTACCTCCTTCCATTTGATACTATTATTTTAGTTTATTAATGCTACTAAACTATTGAAATTTCGGAAATCCGATAAGGAAATTTTATATGGAACTAGGTCAAAAATTTAAGCAGATTCGCAAACAGAGAAAATATACTATCCAGAGACTCGCTCAAGTGGCCGGATCTGTAGCGAGTATTTCGGACTTTGAAAATAACAAAACATCACTCTCAAATGATATTCTTTTCAAACTTTTAAAACACCTAAAAGTCGAATATAATGAATTTTTCGGACAAGAATATCTTGTGGACGAAACCTACATAAAACTTGCTAATCAATACAATCAAGCCTCAAATAATCTAGATTTTGAAGCACTAAAGCAAGTCGCAGAAAGATTTCGCATTTTAGGAGAAACTAATTATAGCGATTATCTGATTAGTCTTTGTATTACCTGTCAGGTTTCAAAACTTCAAAACCAGCCGGTTAACCAAGATATTGCTACAGAACTTCAAAACTACTTCTTTTCGATTGATATTTGGACACTTCTTGATATTGATTTACTGGATATGGTAAAGGATATCTTCACAGAAGATGCTCTAACAATCTACATTAAAGAACTCCTATCAATTCTCGGTAAAAATCCTAGAAATAATTTAGATCGAATCACTTTAGATGTTATCAGTCGTTGTATTTTCCAAATCATTCTTTATGGAAATCAAGAAGATAGTGATTACTATTTAAACGAACTAAAAACTATTCAATTCCCAGATTATTTCATGTTACAAAAACTCTATCTTAAAGAGCTAGAAGCTGCATACCTTTATAAATTTATCGATAAGAATATGGGAAAGATTATACATAAAGAAATTCTCCACTACTTGGCTTTTATTGGTGATGACGATAATTTGAGAGAATGGGATCAAACCTTCTGTCAATTATAGACTTTATTGGATAACAGTTGTACAATAAAGTCTATAATTTGAAAAATTTAGAAAGGAAAACAGAATGCACGAAACACATTCTCTCCGTGAGCGATTTCTTGTTTTCTTCAAGATTTTTGTGCCCATACTGATTTATCAGTTTGCCAACTTCTCAGCAGCCTTTGTGGACACTACCATGACTGGTCAATACGATGCCCTACACTTGGCGGGGGTAGCCATGGCAACGAGTTTATGGAGTCCTTTTTTCACCTTTTTAACAGGTATCGTCTCTGCCCTAGTTCCTATTATCGGACACCATCTAGGAGCAGGTCGCAAGGACCGAGTAGCACCTGATTTCTATCAATTTCTCTATATGGCTTTGGGCCTATCACTTATCCTTTTTGCCCTCGTTTTTCTAGGGGCACCCTTGGTTTTGAATCATTTAGGTTTGGAGCCTTTGGTCAGAAAGGTAGCCCTTGGTTATTTACGCTTTTTGAGTCTTGGGATTATCCCCCTTCTTCTCTTTAGCGTGGTTCGCTCCTTCCTTGATGCCCTTGGCCTCACACGCCTTTCCATGTATCTCATGCTTTTGCTCCTACCTCTCAACGGTTTCTTCAATTTTCTCCTCATCTATGGCATTGCTGGTCTACCAGAGTTGGGTGGAGCTGGGGCTGGTCTTGGAACTTCAATGGCTTATTGGGCCCTTCTCCTCATTTCCATTTCGGTTATCAGAAAGCATAAAAAGGTTAAGCCCTACCACATTGAAAAGGTCCAACCCCTTGATAAAACAGCTCTACTTGACGCACTTAAACTGGGTCTTCCTATTGGTGGAACGGTCTTTGCGGAGGTCGCTATCTTCTCAGGTGTTGGTTTGGTTATGTCTAAATATCCGTCCCTAGTGATTGCCAGTCACCAGGCAGCTATGAATTTCTCAAATCTCATGTACGCCTTCCCTCTCAGCATTTCCAGTGCCATGGCTATCATTATTTCCTACGAATTTGGGGCTAGACGCATGGATGCGGTCAAGAGCTACAGCAAGCTGGGACGGTTGACAGCACTAGGATTTTCTATCTTTACCTTGATTTTCCTCTACTTCTTGCGCTATGATTTGGCTGAACTTTATGGGCATGAGCCTGAATTTTTGAAAATGACAGCCATTTTCATGACCTATAGCCTCTTCTTCCAAGTGGCAGATGTCTTTGCGGCTCCGCTTCAAGGAATCCTGCGTGGCTACAAGGATACCAAGGTGCCTTTTTATCTCGGTGTCCTAACCTACTGGGGCATCACCTTCCCAGTTGGCTTCCTTCTTGAAAAAGTCACTGGGCTGGGCCCCTATAGTTATTGGATTGGCCTGATTGCCAGCCTTATCGTCAGTGGTCTCTGTTACCAATGGCGCTTAAATAGAATCGTCAAACGTTACGAATCACAACTTTGATATCCCTAAAGCAGTCTTGTCAGACTGCTTTTTCTATGCTCAAATCTCAATAATACAGAAAGAAGCCTCCTGCATATTGAAAACAGATAAACTGTTATCAATTTACAGAAAGCTTCTTTTTATGAGTGATACTTTAAATTCAGATTTACCTGACCTATTACCAAACTGGATTAATTAATGAAAACATAGATGTTTAATTTGGAAAAAGGTATCACAGAGTCCAGATGGATCAACTAAGGCACTATAAATCATGACTAAACTACATAAAGTTAGGAAATGATAAAAATAAACCACTTTTTCTCCTGTTTTAGGAAGTAAAAAGAAAGACCCGAGCCATAAGACACAAATGGCTATTAATAGGATTACTTTATTCATTGATTCCATAAAATTCTCCTTTATAAATGTTTAGCACAATAAAATAGGACTTAGTATTATCTGAATGTTATCATAAAATCTAACAAGCATTGCATATCCCTTCAAGGAATCACTTTAACAATTTTTGCTAGTCTTGTTTAGGTAAGTTAAGACATATAAAATCATATTGGGAGGTTGGGGAGACTAATTATTACACAAAGTACAATAATGTTTACAGACGTCAAGACTAGCAAAATCTAAGTAAAATGACATGTTTACAACTGTCAGATTTCTCACTGTCATAGTGTACTATTTTTTCTATATAATATGTAAAACAAATAGGATAAAATTGTAAAAAAATGTAATGAAAGGTCACTTTTTTATCCTGAATGGTTAGGTTACATATCATGTTAGATTTAAAAGGCTTTCATCTCACAGCTTCTTTTGTCATGTAAAAAGAGGTTAGAACCAAGGGCACCAACCTCTCTTTTAGCTTTTACTAAGTAATAACTATCTAAAAATGACTAATCAGTCCACTTGATCAAGCAAGTAAGCATAGCCCTCTTTTGCCATGTCAGCTTTAGGAACAAATCGCGTTGCTACCCCATTGATACAGTAGCGTAAACCACCTCTATCACTTGGCCCATCTGGAAAGACATGCCCAAGATGAGAATCTCCCACACGACTACGGACCTCAATACGATCCATATTGTGAGAATGGTCTTCCTTGTAGTTGGCTACCTCTGGACTAATGGGTCTAGAGAAACTTGGCCAGCCACAGGCTGAATCAAACTTGTCCTTGGATGAAAAGAGTGGCTCACCAGTCGCCACATCAACATAAATTCCAGGCTCAAACTGATTCCAAAGCGGACTCGTAAAGGCCCGTTCTGTTCCATTCTCCTGAGTCACAGCGTAGGCTTCTGGACTCAAACTTTCCTTAAGCTCCTCCCGATTCGGCTTGTGATAAGCATTAGCATCAATAACAGGATTAGCTGCCTGATTGACATTGATATGACAGTAGCCATTCGGATTTTTCTTGAGATAATCTTGATGGTAATCCTCAGCAGGAATAAAGTGCTCAATTGACAACAACTCAACCGCCAAAGGCTGACCGTATTGCTCAGTCATTTCTTGGAAAACTTGCTCGATAGTCAATAAATCATTTGCATCCGTGTAGTAAACACCCGTACGGTACTGAGTTCCCACATCATTGCCCTGTTTGTTTTTACTAAGAGGATTGATGATACGGAAAAAATGAAGCAGAATCTCTCGTAAGGACACCTTGCTAGCATCATAGGTCACCTGAACGGTTTCAGCGTGACCCGTCTGACCGATGAGTTCATAGCGGGTCGTCTCACTACGGCCATTAGCATAACCCGAAACCGCATCAAGCACACCAGACACACGAGAGAAATACTCCTCAACACCCCAGAAACAGCCACCAGCAAGATAAATCGTATGATTATTTAGATTTGACATTTTTAACACTCCCTTCAATAGATACTTTCATCTCCACGCCTTAAGTGTAACGCTTTTGAGAAGATTTCGCACTTATGGTGACTTGGGGGAGAAAAAATCCCATCACATTGTGATAGGATTTTATGTTTATTCCATTTCAAAGCTTTCGCTCTTAATCTTATCTGGTAAGACGAGAGACAAGAGGATGCACAAGATGGCTGGGATTAACCATGGTAATGATGCTCCTGACAATGGTAGGAAGTTAATAAGAGCATTTAGTCCTGCAAGCTTGAATTGGCTGCCAAGCACGCTAAGCAAGGCAATCAGAGTGACTACAGCAACTGTAATTTGCATACCTGGTTTAGACAAGGCCACGAACTTGTTGGCAATTACAATCATGACAATCGTAATCGTGATTGGGTAGAGAATCAAAAGCACTGGCACTGAGAAGGCAATGATATTGTTAAGTCCCAAGTTGGCAATAGCAAACCCAATCAAGGTAAAGATAATGGCGTAAGCCTTGTATGATACTTTCGGAAATGCCTTGTGGAAGAATTCCCCTGTCGCAACGATAAGTCCTGCGGTTGTTGTGAAACAAGTCACTGTCACCATGATAGCTAGGAAAATCTGAGCAGCTGGTCCAAAGATAGCTTGTGTGGCTTGTGACAAGACGCTAGCACCAATATTGGCATCTTTTGGTAGGCCTGCCACTTGGAGTGGGAAATGATTGCCCAAAAAGGCTAGTCCCAAATACAAAGCACAAAAGAGAAGCGTCACTACAAAACCAACGACCCAAATAGTAGAAATATACTCTTTTTTAGACTTAAAGCCTAATTGGTTGAGGGTGACTACTGCCACTACACTGAAGGCCACAGAAGCCAAGGCATCCAAGGTGTTGTAGCCTTCCAAGAATCCCTTACCAAATGCAGAAGCTTGATAAGCTTGGCTAGCTACCTGAGGACTGTGACCACCGTATTTAAGTGCTCCTGCCACAATAACCATAACAATCATGATGGCAAAGACAGGTGTTAAAATACGTCCAATACTATCTAGAATTTTAGATGGGTTCATGGCAATCCAAAGCGCTAGAGCAAAGTAGATTACGGTAAAGACAAAGAGCCAAAGGCTAGTATGCCCACTACCAATCAAAGGCGAGAAGCCAATCGAAAAGGCTGCTGCTGCCGTTCTAGGAATGGCAAAGAAAGGACCAATGGACAGATAAAGGACTGCCAAATAGACTAGGGCAAACTTGGGCGAGATTTTTTGTGAAATCTCATGAATGTATCCCTTTGGATTTAGGGTTCCGATAACCAGCGTTAAGATGGCAATACCGACACCTGATAGGACAAACCCTGCAATCGCAGGCCAAAAATGACCTCCAGATTCAAAGCCTAGCTGAGGCGGAAAGGTCAGATTTCCGGCTCCAAAGAACATACCAAACAACAATAAAGCTGTAAGGCCTCCTTTTTTTAACATAAGTTTCTCCAATCTAAAACAAACAAGACATCATCTCAAAAAAGATAACTTGTTTATTACTATTTTAGTCAACTTACATAGTATGACATGATTAGTTTGGAACTTCAAGCTATTCAGACTTATTAGGAAAGGTTTTTAAAATTGCAAATTTTCTGTATCATTGTACGAAAAAACTAGACAAGATTCTTATCTCGTCTAGTTTGATCGTTTGATTATGGGTGACTGACAATCAGTTCAAGTTCTCCCTTGATTTCCCAAGCTTGAACATCGCTTGGTAGAATGAAGTGGCTGCCTTTTGCAATTGGATATTCTTGACCATCAACAAGGAGACTTCCTTGACCGTCAAGTACACTAAACAAACTGTAATCAGCAGTCTTTTCAAAATCAGCCTTACCTGAAATCTCCCATTTATAAACGGCGAAGAAATCACTTGCTACTAAAAGCGTTGATTTGAGGTCATCTACTTTTGTTGTGACTGGGCGACTGTTGGCAGGTTCACCAATATTAAGGACATCGATAGATTTTTCCAGATGGAGCTCACGCAGGTTGCCCTGGTCATCCTTACGGTCAAAGTCATAGACACGGTAGGTTGTGTCACTTGACTGTTGGGTTTCAAGAACTAAGATTCCTGCACCAATGGCATGCATGGTACCACTTGGAACATAGAAAAAATCGCCTGCTTTAACTGGAACCTTGGTCAAAAGATTTTCCCAATCCTTACTTTCAATTTGCTGACGCAATTCTTCTTTTGATTTGGCATTGTGCCCATAAATGATTTCGGCACCTGGTTCAGCAGCAATGATATACCAGCACTCTGTTTTACCAAGCTCACCTTCATGCTCAAGTCCGTAAGCATCATCTGGATGGACCTGTACACTAAGCCAATCATTGGCATCCAAAATCTTAGTCAAGAGAGGAAAGACAGGTTCCTGACGATTGCCGAACAACTCGCGATGCTCTGCATAGAGAACATCCAATGTTTTACCAGCGAAACGACCATTTTTAATAGTAGAAACACCATTTGGGTGAGCTGAGATAGCCCAGTACTCTCCAACATGGTCGCTAGGAATATCGTAGCCAAAGACATCACGCAAATGCGTGCCACCCCAAATCTTCTCCTGCATGACAGATTGTAAAAATAATGGTTCAGACATAATTACTCCTTTTTCTAGGAACGAGAGACCAAAAAGTCTCTAGGAAAATTTAGAATAGTGACCTTAACATAATAGATTCTCAGATAGAGGTCCTCTATAGGTGTAACTCAATCATATTAATGTCAATAATCTTCTTATTTACCAAAAGTTTAGGCAAGTTATTATGATTGTTTACCTCAATTATAAGCATAATTTGTGAAAAATTCAACAAACTTATAAAGAAAAGAATGAACAGATTAACTTCCCAAATCACTAACCAAATGTAAGGTCTAAAAAATTTCTTAGTGAGACGTTTTCCTTAATCCATCTATTTGAATTACACAAATTTTTAACCTATAATGTTATTGATATTATGAAAGGAAATCTCTCAATGAAATTCTATTCCTATGACTATGTGCTAAGTCAGATTAGCCAACAAAACTGGGTTATGGTTGCCATTACTGCAGGACTTATTTTAGTGACCGGTGTATTTGCTTTTAAAGCCTTCAAAGAACGCCATGATACTAAGTTTCGTGAACTCTCTATTATTTCTATTTTAACCTTAGTTGCCGTGGTTCTAATTGCTATCAGTAATTTCCAAAGCAATCAATCTAACAACGACCAATTTAGAGCATCTCTTCACTTTATCGAGGTTGTGTCTAAAAATCTTGACGTTGATAAGAGCAAGGTTTATGTCAATACTTCTACTACTACAGATGGCGCTATCCTCAAAGTTGGAAACAAGTACTATCGTGCCATCTCAGGTTCAGAACCTGACAGCTACTTGCTAGAACAAATAAAACTTTACAAGTCTGATGTTGAACTCGTGGAGGTTAAAAAATGACATCTTTTTATCTTACTGTTGCAATTAAACTAGCTTTGGGGCTTATTTCACTCGTCTTTGTTATCAATTTAACAGGTAAAGGAAACCTAGCACCTAGCTCAGCTACTGACCAAGTACAGAACTTTGTTCTTGGTGCAATCCTCGGTGGTACAATTTATAGTAGTACCGTTTCAATCCTCCAATATATCGTGATTTTGATTATTTGGACGATTTTGATTTTACTTCTAAAATGGCTAATTACCAATATTCTCTTTATCAAACATTTGATTGACGGTAAACCAACTGTCATCATCAAACATGGTCAACTAGATCCTGAAGCTTGTCGCTCTAAAGGACTTTCAGCCTCTGATGTCGCTTTAAAATTACGTTCCCAAGGAATTTTTCAACTCAAAGAGGTTAAACGTGCGGTGATTGAGCAAAACGGCCAATTGATTGTGGTCCGTTCTGGCGATGAAAATCCAAAATATCCAATCATTACTGATGGGGTCATTCAAACTGAAATTCTTGATACTATTGGTAAAACGGAGGATTGGTTAAATGAAGAACTTCAGAAAATGGGATATGAAAACGTTTCGGATATCTTTATTGCTGAATACGATAAAGGGAAGATTAATGTCGTTACTTATTAAACAAATCACTTGCATTACTGTTTAATATTGTCTACAATGGTCTCAACATAATAAGGAGGTTCTACTATGGGAATCGAAGATAAATTGAATCAAGCTAAAGGCGCTCTTAAAGAAGGCGTTGGCAAACTTTCTGGTGATAAAAAGACTCAAGCCGAAGGTGCTGTTGAAAAAGCTGTAGCTAAAGCAAAAGATGGTTTCGAAGACGTTAAAGATAGCGTTGAAGGTGCTGTTGAAGGCCTTAAAAATAGCTTTAAAAAATAAAACAAAAAAGAAGTTTTCAAGCCATTTGGCAAGAGAACTTCTTTTTTATTTGTTGTCTAAGATGAGATTACTTACGAGAATGCTTACTTCCTTTAAGTGCAAACGATGTTGTCATGAGTACTGCACCTAATGCGCCTAGTCCCAAGCTACTCACATCACCAGTGTTTGGTAGGCTTGATTTACTTGTTTGGTTCGTTTGTGAACTTTTATCAGACTGATTAGCCTTAGAACTTGTTTGGGTATTGGTTTTTTGTGCAAGCTTCGTCTGTACGACTGGGCTTATATTTTCCTTTTGACTTGATACTTCTCTTGCCTGAGTTTTTGCTGCTTCAGAAGTTTGATTTTGAGGAAGAATCTTATTCAACTTCTCAGCAGTCTCCTGACCTTGTTGTTGGGCAACACCTGTCGCATTGGTCATGCTTTGTGTCGGTTGTTCTTCTGCAGACTGGTTAGCAACAGAAGTATTTGTTTTAAGCGATGTTCCTTCTGGGCTTGAAGTTTTTGAAGTTGATTTACTTTGATTTGATAAAGCTGTGTTTGTTGCTGTCAGTACTGAAGCGTTGGCTGCTGGTTGACTAGCACTGTTGCCTGTCGAAGTGCTAGTATTTGTAGAGCTTGAGCTACTTGTTTGACTAGCAAAGTTTGGTGGGGTAGGACGTCCTGTATTAGTCGTTTGACTTGTTGAGCTCGTGCTACTTGTGCTTGTCGTATCCTCAGAACTGGTCGAACCTGATTGGCCCCATGGTGTGTTAACGCTACCAGTATTGGTAGAGCTTCCGCCATAGCTAGTCGGTCCCCCATAGCCTCCGAAATTATCAGACATTGAGCTATTACCAAAGCCTCCACCTGGGAAGCCACCCATTCCACCTGCACCAGGACCGTTGTTTGTGCCTTCTTCAGTAGCTGTTGCAGTGGCACTTGAACCACTTGAGGTCGTGATGGTATAGGTTTCACCCGAAGTTAGGCTCTCGGTACTGAAGACCACATTTCCAAATGAAGACGTTGCTGTCGTTGTTGCAACAACATTTCCAGAGCTATCAGTGACTGTAATGGTGTCCCCTGCACTTCCTGAGATATTAGCCATAATGTAAGATTGGCTTGAACCTGTTGTAAAGGCCTGAGCCATTCCTTGGTTACCAATGGCCCATACGGTACCACCTGAGATAACACCTGTTCCATCATAGTCGATAGCGGCATTATCTGCACTTGTCTGAGCGACATAGAGAGAACCACTCTTAACAGTCACATTGCCGTTACTGTCGATACCATCACCGCCTGCCAAGATAGTTACCGTTGCACCATCAATATTGATGGCAACTTCATTTTCCAAATCCGCAGTTGTATTAGTCAAGTTTGACGTATCGGCACTATCCTTGGTCGTCCATTCGGTAGCATTAATACCGTCATCACCAGCGGTAATATTGATTGTTCCACCTGTCAAGTTGATGTAACGTCCTTCAAGACCTTCATCGCCTGCAACTACTGTTACAGTTGAATCACCTTCAATAGTCAATTCATCTGTAACCGTGATACCTTTATCAGTTGCATTAATGGTTACCGTTGAGTCGGTAATCGTCAAATCTCCACTATTAACATCAGTTTCGTCTTCAACTTGGATACCGTCATCTGTTGCCGTAATATTGACTGTTGCATTTTTAATGGTTACAGCTGTCGTTGCATTGATGCCATCCTTGGCCTCAGAAGTCAAATCAAGCGTTACAGAGTCAACCGTTACACTATCAGCCTTAATGGCGTGTTTTTCAGTACTTGAAAGGGTCAAGCTACTTCCAGTACCACTGGTAATGGTCAATGCTCCCGCTGCTTCGATGGCATTGGCAGAGGTTGAAGAGATAGAACTGTCTGAAAGGACATTCACCGTCAATTCTGCTGAGGAATTAGAAGTGATTGAGGAATCTGTTAAGGTCACTCCATCCAAGTAGATTGTAACTGGATCCGTCACGCTACCAGCCACAATAATAGTGTAACTTGAGCCATTACCTGTTAGAGTATATGAACCTGATTGATTAATGGTTACGGTAGTGCCATCAACTGTTACTTTGCTACTATCACTCGTTACCACAGTTGTCCCATTAAAGGTAATCGTGATCGTCGTGCTTTCTGAATCAGCACTGCTAGACTCAGTTGTTGTCTCAGACGTAGTATCTGAAGCATTGTTAGTTAGAACTGAGGCTGTCTCTGAAGCAGTCGCTTCAGTAGAGCTTGTGCTTGTATTAGTGCCACTGTTTTCATCTGTAGTAGTTGTTGCCGTTTCTGAAGTTTCATTAGTGGTTGTTGCAGCAGTTTCAGAAGAACTGGCTTCTGAAGTTGAAGATGTGCTTGACTGATTAGATGTCTCACTACTTGTCGATGTATCTGTTGTGTCGGATGTCGTAGTTATAGTACTTGTATCAGTGTCTGTACTTGTTTCAGTAGTATTTGACGCATCTTCTGTCTGCACACTTTCTTCAATCAAATCGGCAGTGGTTTCACCCGTCGCTACAGTTGAGAGTGTTGATTCGGTGTTTGCCTCATCGGCTGAAGCCTTATTTTCATTTAAGACGACCGAGCTACCAAAAATTAAGCTCGCTACTAGGACTGAACCCGCTGTTTTCCATTTTGATGATTTTTTAATGGCGTAACGTTCTTGTGTTTGTTTCGTATCTTTGTATGTCATATGTTAGACCTCTTTCTTACTTTTGAGATGCCTCTATTAAACACAAGAAACCTAAGACAAGACTTAAAGAAAGGTTAATCTTTCCTTAAAGTAAAAAGTCCCCAAGATATTGGGAACTTTCAATCTATAGGATAAACTACTCTAAATTCTTCCAACACAACTAGACTGTCCTGACTAAAATGTAATCCAACCTCATGCAACCATCTGCTAAAGAGGTTTTCATGAAGCTTTTGCCAGTAAGCTAGGGTTCGATCTCCTTCACCTTCCTTGTAGGCATGGTTTTCAGAAACCTCTTTAAATGGGATGACCTCAACTTTCGTCGTTTCAATAATACAAATAGCATTCTCCTTACTATCAAGAATGACGCTCAGTTCATTTTCCTTGGGCAATGGTTCATTCCCCACTGCATACAAGTCAAAAGCTGAACTGGTTGCTGTCTTTTGCCCCATCAATACGAGTTCTGCCAAATAATCTGCTTCCACGCCAAAGGCCCAGGCATCAATCTTATCTCCGATTGTCTGATTTAAAATTTTATAGGCTTGCCACATCTGGTATGATTTCATCAATCTACTCCTGCTTCTACTTTCCTTCCATTATATCAAAAAATGATAGGCCAGATGGCACTATCATTTTCATCTTAATACTTCGAATGTTTGTAACCGTAAAAGGCATAAATAACTGAACCGATTAGCACTGCCAAACCAAAGGCTAACCATGTCTGCCAACTGTACTGACTCATAAAGGAGAGACAGACGATAATTGAGATAATTGGTAAGACCGGAACAAATGGAACCTTGAACTCGTCCTTCTGTGGCAAGCCCTTGTCCTTACGAAGAATAATGAGGGCAATAGCCAAGAGGACCAAGTAAGCCAAGGTCGCAATGTTAACCAAGGATGCCATGTTGGCCAAGGAGAAGATACCTGCCGAGATAGCTGACAATACGCCTGTCAAAAGTGTCGCATGATGTGGAACCTTATTAGTCTTTGAAACCTTTTGGAAGGTTTGGGGAAGGAAACCATCACGCGCCAGGCTATAAACCATACGGCTAAGGGCATAGGCCATTGAAATACATACCGTAATCAAGGTCATAATTGCAACGACAGAGACGTAGTTGGCTGCCCAAGAAATACCGATATAGCGAAGGGCATAAGCCACAGCATCATCAACATTCAACTTGGTATAGTGAACTACTCCTGTCAAGACCAGCGAAACCACTGCATAGAGTGAAGCCACAATAATCAAGGCAAGAACGATACCTCGAGGAACGTTCTTTTGCGGCTCTTTAATCTCGTCTACGGTCATAGAAATAGACTCAAAACCAAGAAATCCAAAGAACATGAGAGAGGCACCAGCCATAATCCCAGTTTTTCCTCCGTAAATCTGACCAAAGCCAAATGGCGCAAAATCAGCCCAGTTGCTAGGATTCAAATGGAAGAGGCCCACTAAGATAAAGACCGCCAAGGCTGAAAACTTGAGCACTACCAAGAGAGAGTTCAAACGTAAAGCCTGCTTAGAATTCATAAGAAGAAGGGCTGTCACCAAGACCAAAACCAAGACTGGCAAGAGGTCAATGTAAGTGCCTTGGCTGGGATTAAAAGGCCCACTGATGGCTTGAGGTAACTTAAGACCAAAGCTAGCCAGTAGCCCCTTGAGGTAGGCACCCCAACCAGAGGCAACACTGGATACGGCATTCATAAAGACAATCATGGTCAACCAGCCACCCATCCAGGCAGGATACTCCCCCCAGACAGCATAGAGGTAACCATAGACACCACCGGCTGATGGGTAACGTGAGGCAAACTCGGCAAAGAAAATTGCTGACATACCAACACACACGGCTGAAATCAAGACCGAAATAATCAGGGCAGGACCAGCCAGAGTCGATGCCGCGGTACCAGTAATCGTAAAGATTCCTGTACCAACCATGGCACCGATTCCCAGAAGGACCACATCCCTAAGGGTCAGATGCCGTTTCATCTCAGTCTGAGCGAGACCGACATCCTTTTTACGAAAAATACTCATTTTTATACTCCATTTTTTGCGAAATACCGAACTATTATACCATATTTCTTAGTCTAAATGGACCTCTTTCTGTATTTTTATACTTTTATTGGTGAATGCTATGTTGAAGATGGGGACTTCCAGTGCTTACTTTTTAATTTTACATACATCTCGATTAAAAGGAGCTTGCTAAAGTGGTCATTTATCATTCTTTTTTGTTTCTCAAATCCTTACCTAGAAAGAATTTTCAATTTTTAGAAAAAAACATGAAAATCTTATGAATGCGTTTGATTCTTCTAATGAAAGATGTTAGAATGGGGTCATTAAAAAGGAAAAGGGGAACTTTTATGGAAAATAAAGTTCATTTTAAACTTCATAAAGTGAAAAAACAATGGGTTACCATTGCCGTGTCTGGTTTAGCACTTGGTGCCTCATTGGTTGGAGTTGGTGTCTCTGCTGACGAACAAGCTACAAATCAAGTTACCTCAGCTAGCACGCCTGAAAGCGTCAGTCAGGATCCTGAGCTTGTCGTCACAGAAACAACTGTAGCTACGACAAAAGCTGATCAAGGCGCAACCAATAAGGCAACTGATACGACTGCTACTGTCACAACTGAAAAGCAGCCAGTCCTTAAAGAAGAACAAGCAAGTAGCACTTACAATTTGTCTAGTGGCAAAACGAGAACTGCTGCTTCAACTTCAGAAACAACTAACACAGCTACTGACGTGAATAGCCAAGCACCGGAATCTGTTGAAACTGCTGTCGTTTCTGGCGGTCAATTCAATAGTGATGCTGAGGGCAACTGGTACTATCTCAAAGATGGGAAAAATTTGACTGGTGCCCAAAACGTTGACCATTTCGACCTTTATTTCCACGAGGATGGCAAGCAAGCCAAGGGTGAGATTATCACAGAAAATGGACAATCTTACTACTATGACAAAGCCAATGGACGTAAGGTAACCAATACCTCTATCAACATTGATGGTCAAGCCTACAAAGTTGATGCCCAAGGTCGTTTGACAGCAGTTCTGCCTGAAACGAACAAACGTAACCAGTTTATTGAAGACAACAACCACAACTGGTATTACCTCGGCAAAGATGGGAAACCCGTCACTGGTGCTCAGAACATCGATGGCTTTAACCTCTACTTCCACGAAGATGGTCGACAAGCTAAAAACGAAATCGTCACTATTAATGGTGATAGCTACTATTTCGATAAAGACAATGGACGTCGTGTGACAGGTCGCCAAGCTCTTAACAACGTCAACCATAAATACTTTGGCTTTTACTACTTCGACAAAGATGGCAAGATGGTCAAAGATGACTTCATCACTGAAAATGGAAATCTTTACTACTTTGATGCTACTGGTAATCAACCTAATTTTGTCTTTGTTTCGGATAAAGCTGGAAACTGGTATTACATCAATGACTTCAAGGCAACTAAAGGCTTCTCAGCCCCATTTGGTTTCCAAACCGAATTTCTAGACCGTAGCCAAGCTCACTACAAGACAAGTGTTCAAAACCTGAACGGACAACAGTATTACTTTGAACCAAAGACTGGTATTATGGTAACCAACCGTTATGTTTCTGACGATAAAGGGAATTGGTATTACTTTGGTAAAGATGGTAAAGCGCTTCATGGCTTTCAAACAGTAGACGGTAGCCTTCACTACTTCAATGACAATGGTCAACAAGTCAAAGGGGACTTCCTTTACTACGGTAACGATATCTACTATTTCGATAAAGATAATGGAAATCCAGTAACTAACCAATTTATCAATAGAGACAACTCTTGGTACTACTTCGGAGCTGATGGTAAAGCCGTGTCTGGTTTCCAAACCATTAACGGACAAAACCTTTATTTCCACGAATATGGTGTACAAGCCAAGGGACAACTGGTTACTGTTGGTGGCAAAACCTACTACTTCGATCCAAATACAGGTGACAAGTGGGTCAATCGCTCACTTACCTTAAACGGTATGGTCTATAACTTTGATATCAATGGTGTGGCGACTACTAAAGCTGACCAAACCACAAATCGAAATCAATTTGTTAAAGGTACTGATCAAGAATGGTACTACTACGATGCTAATGGCAAAAAGGTCACTGGTTTCCAAACTATTAACAAGGACCTCTACTACTTCAACGATAAGGGCCAACAAATTCGAGGAAAGATTTTCAACCTAGGTGATAACTACTACTTTGCCAACAAAGACACTGGTGCTGTCCTTCGTAATGCCTTCTACCATGATAAATCTACTGGTCGTTACGGTAACTTCTCTGAAAACATCTACTACGCAGGAAGTGATGGTGCCTTCAAGACAGGCTGGTTTGAAGTTAATGGCAACCGTTATTATGGTAGCGACTATTCTGATGACGACACACCTAAAGGAAACCTCTACACAGGAGTTATCAACTCTCAACTCTTTAGCCCAGATGGAAAACTCTTGACAAACGGTCTCTATCCTGAGTTCAAGCGTACTGGTGAGAATTCGTATGAACTTGAAGGTGTCTATGTTACAGATGCCGACGGTAATATCAAAGAAGGTCCTTATCAATATGATGGTAAGATTCTTGGATCTAAATATAGTAACGTCCGCCAATCACAATGGTCAACTTTTGACGAATGGGACATTCTTAATGGGCACCTCTACCATTTCGACTCAACACCAATGACCTTCACAGCACCAAATGGCCAAAAAGTGACCACAAACGTGGCCATTGCAACAACTAACAAGGCCCTTACTTATCGCGGTGTAACATTTAATTTTGATGCCAAGGGTATTGATGCGGCAAAAGAAAAAGCCATCCACTTTGACCAATTGCAGACGGATCGTAGCGGCACAAGTTATCTCTATGAAAATGGTCAGAAAGTCACTGGCTTGAAGACCTTTGATGGCGTCACTTACTATTTCTATGAAGATGGCCGTCAAGCCAAAGGCACAGAGGTCACAATCAATGGTAAAACATACCAATTTGACCAATTGACTGGTATCATGACACGTAACGCCTTTTCAAAATCATACAACTACGAAGGTTCTCCACGCTTCCCATACTACCCAACACGCTACTATGGCAACGACGGAGCTGCTCTGACAGGTTGGCAAACCATCGATGGCAAGGACTACTTCTTCCGAGAGAGCGGAAACCTTGAAACAGGACGTTTTGTCATCGGAGACAGAGCCTATAATGCTGATGACAATGGTGTAGTTGCTGACCGCAAGGGTGAACCAGCTTATCGCAATCGCATTGTCTACGATAAGGGCGATAACTACTATTACAATGACAAAGGTGAGAAAGTTACCGGCTTCCAAGAAGTTGATGGCAAGGTCCTCTACTTCGACGCTGAAGGCAAACAAGTCCTAGGACGCTTTGTCACAGTCGATAACTACACCTACTATTTGGACCCTAAAACAGGTGAAAAATACACTAACCGCTCTGTCCTCATCGATGGTAAACTCTATACCTTCGACAAAGACGGACATGTCGTGTCATAAGATGAGATGAAACCGAGACGAAAGTCTTGGTTTTTTTGTGGGTTCTTTTAAAATTAAATTTTTCGAACTTTCTTCCATAAAAACTGAAAAATTGTAATTTATACTTGAGTTTTTCAAGAATTAATTGATAAAATTTGCAATACTTTTACTATTTTTTTCACAATATAACAGCTTCCGAATAATTAAAAAATTATTATAGAAATATTTGAATATATAAAAATCAAATGTTAAAATTAAGGTGAAAAGTGAGAAACGGAGGATAGAATTATGGAACACAAAACTCATTTCAAGCTTCACAAAGTGAAGAAACATTGGATTACCATTGCTATTTCAAGCTTAACACTTGGAATCATCGCTTCTACCGGAAATATCGCTTATGCTGAGCAATCGGAATTATCTCTTACTAATCAAACAATAGAAAATTCCATAGTTTTTGAAGAATCAGCTATCAACACATCGAATACTTTCATTGATGAAAAGACTACTAGCCAGTCCGAATCGTCTCTTGAAACATCAACAAATCATTCTACGACAACCGGTACTTATACAGTCGACAACAACTCGAAAGTATCGCTTCCTGAAGATAGTACCGTACCATCTTCAAGTGAAGCATCTTTTGAAGGAGCTACTAATGTTTCTGAAGCTTCAAGTATTGAAACACAAGAAGATAACTCAATTACAGGAGGCAACTTCATAACTGATGAATATGGTAATTGGTACTATATTAAAGATAATCAAAAGTTAACTGGCTTTCAAACAGTGGATGGTGTTCCTCTTTACTTTGACCAGGATGGTATCCAAGCAAAGGGTAACTTTGTAACTGTGGATAATGAAACATACTACTTTGACAAAGATTCTGGTAGAAAGTTAACGAACCAATTTGTTACTGATGGTGGCTATGGATGGTACTATCTCGGAGCTGATGGTAAGGCTGTAAAAGGAGCGCAAACTATTGATAACTTTGATCTCTATTTTGATGATAGAGGATATCAAATTAAAGGTTCGCTAGTTAATATCGGAGAACAGACTTACTATTTTGATCCATACAACGGAAGAAAGGTTAAGGACAAAAAGATTTATGTCCATGGAGGTACATTCTATTTTGATGAATCTGGCGCTGCAGTAAAAAATCGTTTTATTTCTGATAATGAAGGTTTTTGGTATTACTTTGATAAAGATGGACATATGGTTACCTTCAGTCAAATCATCGATGGCTACTCTCTTTATTTTCATTCTGATGGAAAACAAGCTAAAGGTCAACTAATATCAATTTGGGGGAACCATACAGGAACACATTATTTCGATAAGGATAATGGTAGAGAGGTTAAGAATGCCATCTTCGAGCTTGATGGTAAGTCTTATGAAGCTGATGAAAACGGTATTGTTAAAGAACTCCCTCCATATCGTAACCAATACATTTCTGAAAATGGAAATGATTGGTCCTATTACGATGGTTTTGGACACAAACTTATTGGACTTCATAATATAGATGGTGTAAATGTTTATTTTGATGATAACGGAATCCAAGCGAAAGGAAAAATAACAACTATAGGTACAGACACTTATTTCTTCGAAAAGGATAATGGAGCAATGCGTACAAATCAGCTTTCTGTCATTCCTACCAGAGTGAAGAAAACCGTAAATGTTTATGGTACTGATATTGACATAGATGAGAACGTCAATATCACTTACTATTTTGGCCCAGATGGAAAGGCTATAAAAGGATTCCACACGATAGATGGACAAACCTACTACTTCAACGAGAAGGGTTGGGCACTCGATGGCATTATCCATGAAAAAGATGGCGACTACTTCCTCCAAAACTATCATTTAATTTACAATCAGTTTGTAAACACATACTCTGATAATCAAGATGATAAAACAATTACTGGTACCTACTATGTAAACGGTGAAGGAAAGGTTCAAGTAGGATGGCTTAACAAAGACAATAATCGTTATTATCTAGATCCTGAAGCAGGTGGAAAAGTCACTTACGGTTGGAAAGAAATTGATAATAAATTCTATCATTTCACTGAGAAAGATAATCAAGATTCTGCTGGTCAACTTATTCTCAATCAAACTTATCAAGATGGCGACATCTTAGTAACTATTGACCAAGAAGGAATCGTAACTCGTAGCACTGAGAAGCGTCAAACATTTGTTAAAGATGCTCTAGGAAATAGTTATTATGTCACTAATGATGGGACATTTTTAACAGGTCCTCAAGTGGTTGATGGTATCTCTCTTTATTTTGATAAAGATGGCAAACAAGTAAAAGGTCAATTACGTAAGATTGATGGACACATCCATTATTACGATAAACTCACAGGAGAAATGATGACAAATCGTTTCGTCACATTATTACTCGGAGAATATGTTCCAGAAGAAGATTATGAAAAAGTTATCCATTTTGGAATGCCCGCAGCTCCTGGAAGCGGTAGTGGCGACGGAGGGGCTTCTAGAGTCGCTAGATACTACTTTGACAAAAATGGCAAAGCAATAACTGGGCGTCAAACTATTAATGGTAAAGATTACAATTTCCAACAAGATGGGCGTGCCATCCTGAATAAAATGGTTGATTTTGGCGGTCAAAGCTACTTCTATGGCGATGATGGAGCCATGGTTAAAAATCAAACTGTTATGTTTAAATTTTTAGCTATAATGAGACAATTTACGGTTAGCTATCACTTTGATGAAAATGGTGTTGGCCACTACGTCCACTAGCATTAGTTGTATTTCTTTACCTCAATAACGTCTAATTTAGGAATACTACATCTAAGAGAGTCAAAACCACCTGTGAGAATGATAGTGTCTGTTTTTTAAAGTCAGTCGTACAAAATAAATGTACGGCTGTTTTTTATGCATACCGCTTAGACTTGTACTTCTCTATTTTCTTCTTAGCGATTGGGTATAACAAAGGATATCTGAAATTAAGGTAGCGTTTCTCACTTCCAAAGCCAGTTTCATAATCAATATTCAACATGGTATAGTGGATAAGGTTCGTCAATACCAGAGTAACTAGAGAATAGAGAACTGCTACAATTATCAGGGATATGACAATAAATGTTCATATATTATTGATTAAAGTTTTTGAAATATAAGTTTTTTATTAAACATAAATCACTTTTATGAATCCTCTAGAAAATCATAAAAAGCCCTAATTTTTGAATGAAATTTTACATTAACACTCGTAATGTACTATTACTATCATGTTTTAAATCATTTTAAGTATCAAACAAAATTTTTCAATTTACATATTTTTAATTTTTTGACTTTTATAATCACCTCTGTTATAATCATCATATATCAAGGAGGAATTAATGAACATGAATAAGAAATTACATGCTACTATTGGTCTTAGTGCTGCAATTTTAGCACTTGGTCTATCATCTTCTGCACTTGCAGATGAACAAGAATTGCCAGTAAGTCTTCCCGCTACAGAGGCTCTTGATAACACTTCTTTTGAAAACCTAGTTGTTGAAAACATCCCTGCTTCAGCCGTTGATGTTAATCTAACTAGCGAATCAGTAAGCACAACTGCTACTGCTAATCCTGCCACTGAGGTTAACTCAGCGAGCACTGCTATCCTTAGCGAGGAAGTAACTACACCTGCAAGTACTCCTACACCAGCAGTTGAAAATACAACTCCTGTAAGTCTTGAAGAATCAAGTCCAGTTGTAAACACACCAACGGTTGATGAACGTGTGTCAGAAGTTCGTATTCATCATATTCGTCGTACAACTGAAGCAAGTTATTCACAATTTAGCTCTCAAAAAGATGTGCTTTACACAACGATTAAAGTACCTGCATTCACTGAATACGACACATCTGCTTTTGCACCAGCAACGGTTACCGATGAAAATGGAAAAACATGGTATTTTGCTAAATACGACGATATAGTACTTAACAATAAGAGTAATTACGGCGCTCCTAAAAAAGGAATTGCTTCAAGTCCTATGATTGATGTTACCTACTTCTATGATGATGTTGACCTTGCTCCAACTGTCGCACAACAAGCCCGTTTTGTCGATGAGAAGGGACAGGAAATTGCTCCAATCAAAGTCAACATGGTTAGACGCGATATTGATTTAGCTTACTATGCCTATTTCCCGACTGCGCCTGAAACGATCCAAGCTAATGGTAAAACATATAAGCTACAATCAACTGATGATCAAGAAATTAAGTCACACAAAATTCGTATTTCAAATACTGTGACAATCACTTATATTTACAAGGAAGTTACTGAAGGAACAGCTGAAAAACCTGTAACACCTGTTACACCAACAAGTGCTAAAAAACTTCGTCTTCCTAAAGGCAATAACGGTGTGAAAACGCGTATCCCTGTTAACTACAAACACCAAACAAATTCTTCAAACCAAGGAACTACAAAATTACGTCTCCCTAAAGGGAATAATGGTGTGAAAACACGTGTACCGGCTAAAAAGAACACTCCTATTCTTGCAGTAGACTACTTATAAGCAAAAAAAAAAAAAAAAAAAGACAAACTAAACTCGTCTTTGTTTTTTTCATTCCTAATTAAAACAGCAGATTTTTTAAATCATATATTCCAAATCATAACTAGCATCAGAAAGAATACGTGCCAAAAATTGTTGTGTACGTTTTTCTTTTGGTCTGTAAAAAATGTCTTTTGGACTCCCCTCTTCGATGACATGACCACCATCCATGAAAACGACATGATTAGCTACATCTCGTGCAAACCCCATTTCATGAGTCACAACTACCATTGTCGTTCCTTCATGAGCAAGTTGTTTCATGACATCCAGAACATCCCCAACTAGTTCTGGATCAAGGGCTGATGTTGGTTCATCTAACAAGATAACTTCTGGTTTAACTGCTATAGCCCTGGCTAAACCAATACGTTGTTGCTGTCCTCCTGAAAGTTGTGATGGGTAGTAATCTTTAAAATCCAGAAGACCAACTTTTTTAAGTGCTTCTTCAGCAATCTCTTGCGCTTCACTTTTGGGAACTTTCCTAGCAATCACTAAACCTTCCAAGATATTCTCAATGGCAGTCTTGTTTGCAAATAAATTGTAATGTTGAAATACAAAAGCTGTCTTCTTTCGGATATCTAAAATATCTTTCTTTGATAACTTATCCAAAGAGTAGTCCTTACCCGAAATTCTTAATTGACCTCCATCTGCTTTCTCCAAATGATTAAAGCAACGCAAGAAAGTTGTTTTTCCTGAACCTGATGGTCCTAAGATGACAACCACGTCTCCCTGTTTCACTTGTAGATTGACATCAACAAGAACCTGACGATCTCCAAATGTTTTTGATATATGTTTAGCTTCTAGCATAGTGACTCCCTCTATGTAAATTGCAATTTTCTTTCTCCAAAGTTAAAGAGAACTTGAATGATACCACAAATGATTAAATATAAAATGAAGATGACAAAATAAGATTCAAAATATTGATATCCATATGCTGCTTCGACTCGTGCAATTGCGGTAATATCTTTTATCGTCATAACAAAGACAAGTGACGTTCCTTTCACAATATTGATAACTAAGTTACACAAATTGGGAAGAGCAGACTTAAGTGCCTGAGGAAAAACGATTCTCAGATAAGCTTGTCTTGTTGTTAAACCTATGGCTTGTGCAGCTTCTAGTTGACCTTTATCAACAGTTTGTAATGCTGATCGAATGATTTCCGATAAACTTCCTGTCGTCATCAAGCTATAGATAATAAAAGCATAGTAAAGCGGATTAACTTTGAAGACATCTATGTGACTCCCAATTCCTTTAAAAAATTGATTTAACAAACTAGGGAACAAACTATAAAAAAATAAAATTAACAGAATTGGAGGTGTTGCACGAATAAATGCAAGATAAACAATTGAAAAAGTCTTGACACCTCTCAACTTATAAATCTGCCCTAAAGCGAGAAATAAAGCAGGTAGAAAACTCAATAAAATTGCCACAACCATGATTCCCAGAGTTACCGGAACACCATATAAAGCCTTGATAAAGGTATCTATAATAAAAGTAATATTCATTTTTTACCTCTCTTTTACACTCAATTGTTGTTCTGTTATCCTAGAAATCAACGATAAAATTAACGCTATTCCCCAATAAACAAGGGCAACAGCTGTATAAGTCTCCAAAGAATAATTTCCTAAATGGCGACTAATCAAAAGATTCCCTTTGCCCATTACATCAATAAAACCAATCGTATAAGCCAAAGCTGCATCGCGCATAAGATTAAGTATAGCTGTTGTAATATTTGGTAAAGCAACCTTAAATGCTTGAGGGGCAATAATTCTTACAAAGGTTTGTTCAGAAGTAAGCCCAATACTAAGCCCAGCTTCTAATTGTCCTTTAGGAATTGCTTGATAAGCCGCTTTAAACACTTCTGATATCATTGCTGAGAATAGGAGAACCATAGTCACAAGAACAAATATCAATTTGGACCAATCATTAATATCTAATCCCAACCACCAATTAAGAAATTCTGGGACTCCGTAAAATACCAAGAATAATAGCACAATAGGTGGGGTACAGCGTAAGATAAAAACATATCCCTTAGCTAAATTCTCCAAAGCTTTATCCTTGGAAAGGCTTGCCCAAGCAATTAATCCTCCTAATAACGACCCAAGTAAAGTCGTTAATATGATAACCAATAATGTCATTGGTAAGCCCTTTATGACTTCAGGTAATGCTCCAAAAACTTTTGAAATGTCATAATTGACCATATTTTCTCCTAACTAAACTCACTTCAGAAGCTTATCAAAACATCATACTTTTACGACGTTACAATTTACTTATTTGTCTACGTATGAGAAGACATCCTCACCAAAGTATTTTTTAGATAACTTTTCAAGTGTACCGTCTTCTTTTAGTTCCTTGATAGCCTTAGTATATTCTTTTGAAAACTCTTCGTTCTTACTATCTCGATGGAAGAGTGGATAGGTTGGAATTCCTTTATAAGGGAACCAAGTCAATTTATCTGCATATTGATGATACGCACCATCTTTATCAGTTACAGCCTTTTCAAAAGATAATTTAATATCAAAGTAAGCATCATAACGATTTTCCAAAACCCATGCATAGGCATCTGAAACTTGGAAAGATTCCGCAGATGTTAACTCGATTGGTTGATCTTTATGTTCATCGTTGTAGTCTTTAATAACATTCCACTGAGCATTTTGTGGTGAGATTGGCACCAATCGACCATTTTGTTTTGCAAAGTCAGAGATATTTTTATATTTATCTTTATCATCCTTACGAATGGTAAATCCAATAATACTTGCTCCAATTGGATCTTTAGGAATAATAAATTTTTTAGCACGTTCATCTGTATACCACGCGCCCTTAGTACCAATGTCATATTTACCTGACTCTAAACCAATCAAAAGGTCATCATCACTGGTTCCAGTATATTCAAATTTGTACTGTGGAAGCTTTTTATCAATTTCCTTTAATACAGCTACCTCATAGCCATCAGAATTACCATCCTTATCAACAAAATCATAAGGAACATAGTTTTGAGTATGGGCAACTTTTAATGTTGTTACCTTTCCAGAGTCTGATTTTGCTTTTTTATCTCCTGTTAAGCTACGTCCAATAACTGTAGCCCCAATAAGTGCTACAACAACTACCCCACCAATAATCCATGTCTTTTTACTCATACTAATCTCTCCTTTTTCTTACAAAATTGCTGCTTCACGTACCCATTCAATACGCTCATGGTTAATATCACTTGGAATCGTGCAATCAGCACCAATGATTAACCCTTGGGTTCCATTATCAGCAATAATCTCCCTAACCTTTTCTTGAATAGCTTTTTTAGTTCCAGTATATAGAAGACCGTCTTTTCCATTTTCAAACCCACCAAGAACTGTGCGACCTCCAAAAATGTTACGGCCTTTTGCCAAACTAATTCCTTCAGGACCAACCGCCCAATTAATTACCTGAGCAGGATAATCCTTAAAGAGTTCAACGTTATTGCGGGCCCCTTCGTAGCCACAAATATGTAGAATGTTATGACCCTTGGCCTCATTGGCTGCATCTAAAACCTTTAATTCACTTGGAGCAATGATTTCCTTATAAATCTCAGTGCTAACACGATTATCTTGAATACTTTGAACACTTAGGTAAATACCATCAGCACCAGCTTCTTTAATCACTCTCTGACTAAGACTTGCAATGTCTTCTCCAATAACATCTAAAACATGCTTCAAAGCTTCACGGTTCTCCTCAATGTAATCTGCGATAAGATCATCGCCTCCTGAAACTTTTCCAACTAACCATTTTAAATAAGTAACCGGAGCGAAGATATTGTAAATTGCAACAATATCTTCAGGAAAATCAGCAATCAAACTTTTTACAAGTTCAACTTGTGCAGAAATCCAAGGATGATTTGCTCCTAAAGGTTCAATTGTTTGCAAGTCACTGATTGACTTAAAGTCTTTAAGAGCAGGCTGTGGGTATGCAAAGAAACCATCACTCATCAATTTAACAAAATCAGGTTTGACTTCTTCAATAAATTTTTTATGACCAGCCTTATTTTTATCAATAATTTCTGGATTTTCAAAACCATGTAACCACTCTGCTTCAGTAGTAAAATGATGCCAAAATCCCACCGGGACACGATCAACACTTTCTCCACGAAATGCTTTCAAAACTAACTCTCTTTTTTCTGACATAAGAATCTCCTTTTCTCTTATCCTAATATCAACAGCTAATGAACATACCTAAAATACTTTCAACTCCTATTATCACTAGCTGCTTCAAAACTGAATGACATTATCTTATCAGAGATTATCACATCCGAAAAATAAAGAAATGTTATCCCTAGCCATAAATATTATTTATGATATAGTAACCCAAATAACGTTAAAACCTATTGTTCCCTTCTTTTAAGCACATGTCCTTACATAGTATTATTACCGTCAGCTATAAGTAATTCTTAACACCAAGATAAAGAATTACTATCACAAACACCATTTAATCTCTAGTCTTCCTGAAAAATCACTTCTCTGACTAACTTTGCTATAATAGTCTCAAACAAATAAAAGGAGGTTTCCTATGACAACCTTATACGATTTTACAGTTTCAAATCAAGCCAACCAGCTTGTGTCTCTCCAGGACTATAAGGGCAAGGTCGTCTTAATCGTCAATACAGCAACAGGTTGTGGTTTGACGCCACAGTATCAGGGCTTACAGGAACTCTATGACAAATACAAAGACCAAGGTTTCGAGATTCTTGATTTTCCTTGTAATCAGTTTATGGGGCAAGCACCTGGCAGTGCTGAAGAAATCAATACCTTCTGCACCCTCAATTACCATACAACCTTCCCTCGTTTTGCCAAAATCAAGGTCAACGGTAAGGAAGCAGAGCCACTTTTTGATTGGCTAAAACAAGAAAAATCTGGACCGCTTGGGGCTAGAATTGAGTGGAACTTTACAAAGTTTCTGATTAACCGTGAAGGACAAGTGGTCGAACGCTTTTCTTCCAAAACTGATCCACTAAAAATGGAAGATGCTATCAAGGCTCTTCTTAATAACTAAAAACAAAAAAACGAGAGTGAAACTAGAACGACAATCTTTAACTGTCGTTAGTTCTGCTCTCGTTTTCTGCGTTAAGAAAAATAGTATAGAAAGAAATTTTGCTTTATTTTAGAACAAAGCTGTCAATGCTGTAATTAAACCAAAGATAATACCTGGTGCATTGGCCGCAGCAAGGGGAAGGTCACGTTCTTTTTTAAAGAGACCATAGTAAACCCAAAGGCTACAGTTGACTGCAGCTACCAATGGTTGGATAAAGTTTCCTTTATGACCAGACAAATTGTCCATGATTTGTGGTACGTATGATACATACATCATAACTGACATGAAAGTCGCTACCCAACCAAGGGTTTTCATTTGTTTATCTGACATTCGAGACTCCTCTTTCATAAAATTCTATTTGCCTTGTACATCTAGAAATATTTCAAGACATGTTTTAATGCACTAAAATTAAAACAGTGTCTATCTTACGCTTTAACAATAGAGAATGCAAGAATTTCGGGACAATGTTAAGAAGATGTAAACTATCACAAGATTGTGATAGTGCATTTAGTCTCTTATGTAGCGTTTTCATAAGAGAAAAAGACCTCGTGAAGAGGTCTAAAGTCAATGAATCTTCTATTTTTTCTCATTAAAAAGCACTGATATTAAGGATTACTGTCATAAATCATTCAGCTAAGAGTACTTCTTTGATGGTTTGCTTTTGGAGTTTTCTGTTGGATAGATAAAACAGGCTTTCATAAACCACAGCAAAGCCAAGCAAGGTCCAGAAGCAAACATTCCCATCAAAGTGATGCTCAATCTTTTCAGGAACTGTATCTTTGATTACACCAATCAAGATTTCCATGATACCGTATTGGTAAACCGTCCCAAGAACAAATCCTAGATAGGCCCAAAAACGATAGGGAGCGAGAATATGATTTTGACATTCACGATTTGTGTAGCCAAAAGCCTTCATCAAGGCCAAGGTTTCACGACTTTCTGAGACGACAATCCCCAATGACAAAAAGAGAATCGAGAAAGAAAGGATCAAGCCAATCATAATCATCATGGTTTGGATGATGTCATCTGTGTAATCCCTGAGGCCAAAGGACAATTGAACCATGGCCGCGAAACACATGGAGCCAAAGACCACAAAAAACAAGATAGATTTTCTCCCCCAAATCAGTGACGAGGACAGCTCTTTTAAAAAGGGGTTGTCTTTCTTGGGAGCCCTCTTTCTCCTTTTGACCTTGATCGGACTTGGGGACTTTTTCAATAAGCGAAGAGCCGGCGTTTGTAGTTGTCTTCTAGCATAACCAATCGCGAGAAGCATAAAGAAGGTCGTTGGCAGGATCACCAAAGCAAGCAAGAGCTGCCAGTGAAAGTGAATGGTAATTTCTGGCAAAATCCCCTTCTCATTACGGAAGTCGTAAAAATGTCCCATCATGAGAAATGAAGTGAAATAGCCAAGAAGCGCTCCAGCTCCAAAACTGAGTCCAAAGGCCCAAAATCGTTTCGCCAACTGACCATTGCTGTAGCCCAAAGCCTTTAAAATCCCTAATTGTTCCTTGTGGTCATCGACAAATTGTTTGATATAAAAACACATGAGAAGGACCGACGTCAAGGACAAGACGACCCCACTGACCATGGCCACCATCCAGGAAAGCGAAACCTGGGCATCATAGTAGGTCTGAATCATGGGATTGGTTTTCGAAATCTCCAACTGCTCGATATCCAAGTAAAAATTCAAGAAGAGATTGGCCACAAAGACCGCACAAGCCCCAATGATACTGACGACAACTAATTTTCGAATA
The DNA here is from genome assembly GCF_001837455.1 of Streptococcus sp. HMSC068F04. Taxonomy (NCBI): domain Bacteria; kingdom Bacillati; phylum Bacillota; class Bacilli; order Lactobacillales; family Streptococcaceae; genus Streptococcus; species Streptococcus sp. HMSC068F04. Next base: position 6,134 of record NZ_KV832459.1, on the reverse strand, counting down.
TCTTTTACTGAAAACATAGCTTACCACCCAATCTCATAGGCAGTCTGAGGCTGATCATTGGTCACAACTTCGGTAATCTTGCCACTATTGACACGAATGATGGTTCTGGCCATATCTGCAATATTTTGGTTATGCGTCACCATGATGAGGGTAAAGCCCAGCTTTTCCTTCAGTTTCCAGATATAGTCGAGAATCTTGCGCCCTGTTTCTTCATCGAGGGCTCCCGTCGGCTCATCTAAGAAGAGAATCTCTGGCTTTTTGGCCAAGGCCCGAGCAATGGAGACTCTCTGCTGTTCCCCACCAGACAATTCACTCGGATACTTGTCCAGCTTATCGCCAAGCCCCAAATCCTCGATGATCTGCAAAAAATCATGATTGTTTGCCAGGTCAGCTCCCATCTTTACATTCTGTCTGACCGTTAGATTAGGCAATAGATAATACTGCTGGAAAATAAAGGCAATCTTTTTACGTCTAAAGGCTGTCAATTGAGCATCCGTGAGTTGTGATAAATCCTGCCCTTGAATAAGAATATGCCCCTCGTCCACCTTTTCTAAGCCTGATAACACATTTAAGAGAGTTGATTTCCCAGATCCAGAAGGACCGAGGATAACCACATCATCCTGGTCTTGAATCTGCAAATCAATCCCTTTTAAAACCTTGGTTTGGCCGTAACTTTTGTGCACATTTTCTAGTTGAATCATTTCTTTCCTACCATTTCTTTGATGAGAGATTGACAAACCTCTGTCAGTAATCCAATCACTTCTTCCATGCTGAACTGATAAATACCAGAAGCAACCATAGAGGCCATCCCGTGTGAGTAGATAAATAGATGCTGGTACAAGCGACTAGCTTCCTCTACAGTCAAAGGATAGTCTGCAACAATCGAATCCAGAACCAATTGGTAACTATGATCCTTCATGGGAAGAAAATCTTGAAAGTGACGAATCGGCTCTTTGCTAGGATTTTGGAAAAGCAATTGAAATAGTTGGGGCTCTTTTGAGGCGAAAAGAATATAAGCAACCCCGACAGATCGAAAAGGCTTTTCATCTTCTAAAGCCTTGCGAATATACTCCACCACGACCATCTCCGCAGCACCAATAACCTCTGCTTGTAACTCAGCCATATTAGCAAATTGCCCAAAAATGACTCTTGGTGTAGCTCCCAGTTTCTCCGCTAATGCCCTAGCAGTTAAACTAGCCATGCCCTCTTCTCTCACCAATTGTAAAGCTGTCCCAATCATAGCCTCTTTACTAAATTTAACCTTGGGTGGCATAAGACTCCTTTCACGCAACGTTCGTTGCGCAACACATGTTGCCTAAAAGATATCATAAAAAGGAAAGGCTTGTCAAGAAAAAACTGAAGACCACAAAACAAAAAACCAGACTACCGATAAGAGTGGAATCTGGTTTGATAACAAGATTCTAAGGCAAATCATTTCCTGCAGCTAGGTAGATTTGGTACCATTCCTTGCGAGTTAGGGTAACTTCTGCTGCTTTCCCTGCTTCAAGGACATGCTGGGGCTTGGTCGTTCCAATGACTGCCTGCATCTTACCAGGATAGCGGAGGACCCAAGTAAGGGCGATGGCTGTCGGCGTGACCTGGTATTTTTTCGCCAAGTCATTGAGGACGTGATTGAGGGCCGCAAACTCTTCTTTGCCAACAAAATTTCCCTTGAAATAGCCATGCTGGAGGACAGACCAGGCCTGAATCACCGTATCGTTTAAGCGACAATACTCAAAGACACTGCCATCTCTCACAGCTGCTTTTGGCCCTTCCATATTGACATGAAAACCTGCATCAAAACTTGGTGTAAAGGCAGCACTCAACTGCAACTGATTGACCTTGAGAGGTTGTTTGACTGCCGTTTTGAGCAATTCCATCATCATAGGATTTTGATTTGACACTCCAAAATGACGGACCTTGCCCGCTTGCTCCAAGTGATTAAAGGCTTCTGCCACTTCTTCAGGTTCCATGAGGGCATCCGGTCGGTGAAGGAGGAGACTATCTAAGCGCTCGATCTGCAGACGCTCGAGGATACCGTCGACAGAGTCCAAAATATAGTCCCTAGAGAAATCAAAATAGGTAAAGCCGTCTTTGCGAATCCCGCACTTGGACTGGATCCACATCTGGTCCCGAAGATCCGGACGACGCTTGAGAACCTTACCCAGCAGGACCTCACACTGGCCATCGCCATAGATATCTGCCAGATCAAAAGTGTTGATCCCAATCGACAAGGCCGCCTCCACCAAGGCCTCCACCTCATCTTCACTCATCTGACTAATCCGCATCATGCCAAGGACAATCGTTGACAAACGCTCATTTTCAGCAAAATCAATATACTTCATCACTGCCTCCTTTTCTGTATCTCTATTGTAGTGAAAAGGGTTTCAAAAATCAATTGAGAAATAAAAGGCCCTCAGCATCAACTGAGGGCTTGGATGATTTACGATAGCTAGGTCACCTTTGATAGTCTCTCAGAATCCCTAAGATTCAAGACTGATAACACGCCCATTGATTGTATATAAAGAAATGGAAGATAAGATTTGCAATAAGAAAAGCTCTCTATTACTTCCAAAAGCTTTTACAGATTTCTAACATGGATGATACATTTATTCTTTATAATAACGTTTGGTAATCTTGTATTGTGAAATAAGGATATAAATATAGATGATGGATACAACACTCAAAGCCAAGAGGATATCCGTCTGGAAGGCAATCCCAATGATTAAAATTCCAATTAGCATGATTGGCAAGATATAATTGCTTAACTTAACCACCACTTCGAAATTTTCTTCGTAGCTTATCTGTTTTTCTGCCTCATCCATCATACTCATCAAAAATTCACGCACTTCCTTGGCATTGGCATTGCGAGGAATTGGTTTTCCATAAATCAGATCAAAGGTCTTACGATAGAAGATACCCACTAGGAAAAATAGGACAATCAAGGCAAGAAAAAGATAGTGCATGGTAAAAGGTCCAAAGATAAAAGGCAAGTTTCCTGTTCCAGGTCTATCCATAGACATCAATTGACTATAAAATATGATGACTAAAAAGTATGGTAAGATCAAGATTCCTTTAAAAATGGTCGCTAAACCATAAAGTTTTTTCTTTTGAACGTCATAGTGATATGCCTCATCTTCATCTTCTATTTGAAGCATCTTTTGATGGACTTTTCTTCCCCACATCAGTAAGCCCATCGTAATCATGAACATAATCAGGAATAAAACTACAGATCCCAAATAGAGTACTTCTTTACTAAAGAGAGATTGAATTTCAATTGGTTTTTCTGATCCGAACATCCCTGTCAGAACTCCAAGACCTCCTCCGATTAAGCAGGAAACTGTGATGATTCCGACATTTCTCCAAAAACGGTAACGTGGAGATCTTTTTTGTGGTTGCTTTTTCATAATCATTCCTCTTCCTCTACTAGACTAAAAACATTTTCCACAGGCTCTTTGAAAACCTGGGCGATGGTGATGGCAATAATAACCGAAGGGGTATATTCCCCCCGTTCCAAGAGACTGATGGACTGACGCGAGACCCCTGCTAGCTTGGCTAGCTCAGATTGGTTGAGCCCATCACGCGCCCTCAACTCTTTCAGACGATTTTTTAATCTCATAATGACTACCTCAATTGCTGAATTAATTCAACATCTTCAATACGAACTAATTTTGTCACCCTATGTTGTTTAATACCCCCACGGCTTAATTTAACCCAATCTTCATCAAAATCAACAATTTTCCAATTACTTCCAAAACCATTTAGTCTAATACTGACCGTTTGCCCTTTCAATTCTTCTAAAAGTCTAGACATTTCTTTATTTCCTTTCAATTGTTTTTCCAACCCTTTGATACGTTTGTTCAATCTTTTTATCTTCTTCTCTGAGCTTGCATAAACTATAAGCAGAAAAGGGATAAATAGAATCCATATGGCTCCCATAAGAATACCTCTCCTTCATTCGTCTAAAACTATTGTAACGCTTCTTTTTATTTTTGACAAGTATCTTTGTCAAAAAATAAAAAGAATATTGTCAAAGTTGTTGAAGATAAGATATTAGTAGCTCATCTATTCAAACCTTTTAGACTATCTCTCCTTCGATAAACGACTTGAAAAAATTGATGTGCAAGATATCGCTAAGAAAGCACCCAAAACCAAATAATTTTAGATACTCAGAGGTTTGGAGAACTGTCTTAACCTGAGCCTAAAAATTAAAAATCGAGGGCTCAAACTTTACTCATGGAACTTCGGAGAAAATCGCTGACATTTGCTATCACCTAAGGAAAGTTTCAAAATTCAAGCTATACATTTTCTTGGGCATTACTAGTTTTGAAATAGAAAAAACTAGCAAGATTCTTCAATCCTGCTAGTCATTTGTCTTATCATTATGATTTTGTTCAGTCAGTACATAACCGACTGACTAAGTTAAGGTGATTATTTGTCGCCAAAAACTTTGAAACGACCTTCAGTTTGGATGTCCTTATCTCCTGCTGGTGCGACGATTTGACCAAATGGTGCTTGGGCACGGAGTTTCCAGTTCGCTGGGATATCATATTTTTCAGCCAATTGGGCATCAACAAGTGGGTTATAGTGTTGCACGTTCATGCCGATATTCTTCTCAGCCAAAGCCAACCATGTTGCATAAAGAGCGATTCCATGACCTTGTTCTGACCAAATTGGGAAGTTATCTGCATAAAGTGGGAATTGCTCTTGAAGGCCTTTCACCACATCTTGATCTTCATAGAAGAGGATTGTTCCCTTAGCTTGGGCAAAACCTTTCAAACGTTCTTTTGTTCCCTCGAAGGCTTCTGCAGGTGTCACTTTTTCAAGCTCTGAATAAGCAATCTCATTCCAGAAGACATCTGATTCTTCATCCAACAAGATCACCACACGTGATGTTTGTGAGTTAAAAGCAGTTGGTGTGTTAAGAACCGCTTCTTGGATAGTATCAATCAATTCTTGATTTGAAAGTTCCACATCTTTTCCCAATGCATAGATAGAACGGCGTTTTGTTTGTAAATCTGTAAAGTTTGTCATCGTTATTTCCTCTTTATTTGTGATATATGTTAATTGTTAAAATTGTCAAGTTCACTTGTAACAACTTTGATTACAATAACCATTATATCCGTTTGAAATGTAACGTCAATGGTTACGACTCAAAAAATCACTAATTATTAATATTTTTTTCTTACCCGTGTCAAAATACCGTCATTATCCTCGAATGTTAAGACATTAGAAGATAACCATTTGACCTCAGCTCCACGATTATTAGCACGCTCTGCAATAGCAATCAAATCTTCCTTGTCTTCTACTTCAAGGACGTAATAGGCAAGACCAGACATATCTTCTTCACGTTTGGCCAAGTCCTTTCCACCCCATTCATTGACCGCTAGGTGATGATGGTAATCGCCTGAAGCAATCCAACTAGCACTTGGAATAGTGAATTTATCTGCTAACTCCAAAACTTCCTGATAGAAAGCTGAAGCTAGCTGACTATCCTTGACCGATAAGTGAATATGCCCCATGCGAGTATCCTTAGCTATCACAAAAGGTTCAACCTTGCGTCCCATATCGTAAATTTCTTGGGCTGAGAGTTCTTCTGTTACCCCAACGATGCGACCATCCTCACGAATATCCCATTCAGCAACAGGCTTGTCTCGATAGAGCTCAATGCCATTACCCTCAAGGTCCTCCAAATAAAGGGCTTCGCTATAACCATGGTCAGCGGCACCAACAAAAGGATAGTCCAGCTCAGCAATATGTTTGAAAACATCAGCCAGATCCTCGCGAGACGGCAATAAAATCGCCATATGGTAAAGACCGTAACTGGACTTGACCGCTTCCTCACGATTAGTTTCAATCAAGTGGACCAAAGGCTTGTTTCCAGCTCCCAAGATAACCTCTTTTTCCATTTGGGAGAGGATTTCAAGACCTATAATCTGTGAATAAAAGGCCGTCTGACAAGCCAAATCCTTAACATTTAGCACTGCCTCCGCTAAATAAATCTTACTATTGTAATCGTATGTCATATGATTTTTCTCCTGTGTTGTAATATTTTATATGACAATATTATACTTGGTTTAATTGTAATGTCAATCATTACAACCTGAAAATCATAACCACCCGTCTAACGGGTG